>JADLDG010000078.1 GCA_020846775.1 Nitrospirota bacterium | reverse complement strand
TGACTGCCCTGGCTGCGGAAGGTCAGCTTGACCCCGTAATTGGACGTGATCAGGAGATTGAGCGCGTACTCCAGATCCTTAGCAGGAGAACGAAGAATAATCCTGTCCTGATTGGAGAGGCAGGGGTCGGCAAGACAGCTATTGTAGAGGGTCTTGCTCAGAATATTGTGAACCTGGATGTACCGGATAACCTGCTTAATAAGCGGGTTATCGGTCTTGACCTTGGTGCCCTTGTAGCAGGGACAAAATACAGGGGGCAGTTTGAGGAGAGGCTCAAGGTAATCATGAAGGAGATTACAACCGTCGGCAATATCATAATATTTATTGATGAGCTTCATACATTAGTTGGAGCCGGGGCAGCTGAAGGTTCAATAGACGCATCAAATATGCTCAAACCTGCCTTCGCAAGGGGAGAAATTCGCTGTATCGGAGCAACAACCCTTGACGAATACAGGAAGTATATAGAAAAAGACGGGGCATTAAAGAGGAGATTCCAGCCTGTATTTGTTAATCCTCCGACTATGGAACAGACGGTTGAAATAATAAAGGGACTTCGGGGCAAGTATGAAGAACATCACAATGTGTACATTTCCGATGAAGCTATAGATGAGGCTGTACGTCTGTCTGACAGATATATAACGGACCGGTATCATCCTGACAAGGCTATTGATATTGTTGATGAGGCAGGGGCACGTGCCAAGCTGTTATCTCATTTTGTTCCTGATAAGATACGTGCGGTAGAACAGGAGCTGAAGAATGTAATAAGGGAAAAGGATATCGTCAGCAAGCTTCAGAACTTTGATGCAGTTGCCAGATTCAGGGAAGAGGAAGAAAGACTCAGGGATGCAATAGATGACGCGAAACGGGATTGGAAGAGTCAGGTGGATAAAACAAAACCTGTAGTTGGGAAAGAAGATATAGCGTACATTGTTGCCCGTATGACGGGGATACCACTGACCAGACTTGAAGAAGGGGAGACCAATAAGTTGCTCAATATTGAGGAGGAATTACATAAGCGTGTTATTGGCCAGGATGAGGCTATTTCTGTTATTGCAAAGGCGATCCGGCGTTCGAGGGCAGGGCTTAAAGGTGCAAAACGGCCGATCGGTTCTTTCATCTTCCTGGGTCCAACAGGTGTTGGAAAGACAGAGCTTGCAAAGACACTGGCAGAATACCTGTTCGATAATGAGGATGCACTTATCAAGATTGATATGTCAGAATATATGGAAAAATTCAGCTCCTCAAGGTTGATGGGGGCGCCTCCTGGATATGTTGGTTATGAAGAGGGCGGGCAGCTTACTGAAAAGGTAAGGAGAAAGCCTTACTCCGTAATACTTTTTGATGAGATCGAGAAGGCCCATCATGACATGTTTAATGTTCTCCTGCAGATATTTGAAGATGGGTGCCTTACTGACAGTTTTGGCCGAAGGGTAGATTTCAGGAATACTATTATCATTATGACATCCAATATCGGGGCGAGGGCAATAGACAAGGGCGCAACATTGGGATTCCAGAAGGCCGGTGAAGAGGGACAACATAAGAGGATGAAAGAGTCAATATCCACAGAGCTGAAAAATACCTTTAATCCTGAGTTCCTTAACCGTATAGATGAGGTCGTAATCTTCCATTCACTGACGAGGGAGCACCTTATGAAGATAGTAGATATGTTGATAGAAGAGGTGAATGAGCGCCTGATGATATCCGGTATGCGCATGGAGATTGCAGATGATGTAAAGGAGTGGCTCATCAATGAGGGTTTTGAGCCTCACTACGGGGCCCGCCCAATGAGACGGGTGATACAGAGACATATTGAAGATCCCCTGTCTGAAGAGATTATAAGGGGGCGATTCAAAGAGACGAAAAAGATCAGGGTAGTTTTAAGGGATAATATACCGACGTTTATTGAAGATGAGATAATGGCCGGAGTGTAGATTAGATAGCAGGCAGCGTATACCATCATGAAAGGCTATCAATAGCTTGTCAGTGCACGTTAAATCTGATAAGTTGTTGATGGCCTTTTTTATTTTCCAATGAAAAAAAACAGACGCATATTGATAATCGTATCAGTCTCTATAGCAGTTATTATTGTTATATTCAGTACATTGCCAAAGTCTCCCCCCAAACCCCCCCCTGCTTTAACGCCTGAGAAATATGAGCCAACTCAACCAGAGATTCCTGTCCCTCATGTTGAGCCAAAGAAAGTTGATAAAAAATACCGGGGCCGTGTAGCAATTGTAATTGATGATGTAGGGAATGATAAGAAGATTTTCAGGAAATTCACAGAACTTGGTATACCTGTTACATTCTCTATCCTGCCCGGAGAGAGATACTCAAAATACATTGCAAATGAGGCGTGGCAGTTGAAATACGAAGTGATGCTCCACCTTCCAATGGAACCGCATGGCTCATGGAGCAACCCGGGCAGTCATGCTATTCTTGCAGCGATGTCAGATGATCAGATGTTAAGGCAGTTGTCAGAAGACCTGGATGCAGTGCCGCATGCAGCAGGAGTGAACAATCATATGGGCTCCCTTCTTACAGAAAACGATTCTGCAATGCGTGTTATTCTTGAAGAGATTTACAAAAGGGGACTCTTCTTTATTGACAGCAGGACATCATCTCAAACTGTGGCATACAATGTTGCAAAAAGCATAGGGGTCAAGAGTGGGGACCGTGACGTATTTCTTGATAACAAGCCTGATATAGAATATATCAAGGGGCAGATTGACACGGCTATCAGAATTGCAAAAAAGAGGGGTGAGGCCACTGTTATTGGTCATGCAAAACTTCTGACTGCTGAGGCTATATTGGAAAAACTGCCTGATTTTGAAAAAGAGAGGATTGAATTGGTAACCATATCGAGGGTACTGGATTGAGTCACATCCTTGCCATTGAAACATCGTGTGATGAAACTGCGGCAGCTGTTCTGAAAGATGGGAGAAAGGTACTCTCAAGCATTGTTGGTTTCCAGTGGGATATCCATCGCAAATACGGGGGGGTAGTCCCTGAACTTGCGTGCAGACGTCATATAGAGATTATACAACCGCTTACCGAAGAAGCGCTGAAAAAGGGGGGTATTGACCTTAAGGATCTGGATGCAATTGCAGTTACATCATGTCCCGGCCTTATAGGGTCGCTACTCGTAGGAGTCTCTTTTGCGAAGGCGCTTTCCTATTCTCTGAAAATACCGCTCATTCCGGTAAACCATCTGGAGGGTCACCTATGGGCGATTTCTCTGGAAAGAAGGGTCCCGCGGCCATTTATTGCTTTAGTAGTCTCTGGTGGACACACAAACCTTTATATTGTTGAGGATGTTGGAAAATACACGCTGCTTGGGTCAACCCTCGATGATGCAGCCGGTGAGGCATTTGATAAGGTCGCCAGGATTCTTGGACTCGGGTTTCCTGGAGGCCCTGCAATAGAATTATATGGCATGAATGGCAATCCAGATGCAGTAGCCTTCCCAAGGGCGCTCTTAAATAGAGAAGGGTTTGATTTCAGCTTCAGTGGCATAAAAACTGCAGTTGTTAGTTATGTTCGGGGTATCTATAAGGTGGCTCATATTGACGACATACCCGGGGCAATAGCAGAAAATGACCAGTTTAAGGCAGACATTGCAGCCAGCTTTCAGCAGGCCGTTGTTGATGTCCTCGTGACAAGGACTATTGGCTCCGCAAGAAAAGCAGGGATTAGAAGAATAGTGATATCAGGAGGAGTGGCCTGTAACAAATTACTCAGGAGCAGAATGAAGAGCGATGCTGCAGCGAATGGAATAACTGTATATATCCCGTCCCCGCAATATTGCACTGACAATGCAGCTATGATTGCCTGGGTCGGATATAGATATTTCAAGAAGGGGATCTCTGCTGACCTGAGGCTTAATCCGTCTGCAGGAGGCAATATAGGATAAAATGAAGCTACTTGCCCGTTTCCTTATCATCATTGCAGCAATCTGCTCATCAGGATGCAGCAGCGGGGTTGAGAGTAATTTCTTCTCTGACTATGGAACTGATCAGGGAGATATTGTACGAGTAGAGATAACTGGCGATATTAATAATACAGGCGTGCCGGGTGAGTCAGACTGGGAAAAGACCGCTACTGTAGATTCAGGATCAACGTTGCAGGTAGGTGTTGTCGGTTATGATGCAGGGGGTACTAGTTCCGGGAATCTTAGTACAACATGGACAACCAGTGATCCTAAAATAGCGGATGTAGACAGTACAGGAAAGATTACCGCTATATCTTCCGGAAAGGCAGAGATCACAGTTGAGGTTTCAAATTCCGGGACCGGAGAAAAGATAACAGATGTTATTGTTATAACTGTATCACCGCCACCTGTATTAATGAAACCATGGACGGAATTGTCCGTTACCCTTCCCCAGCCTGTTTGGGATCATGCCTCGGCAATATGGAATGGTTATGTATATGTGGCGGGTGGTAACTCGGATTGTACAGCCTCCTTCGATAAATGTGGATTCACTGATCAAGTATATTATGCCCGAATAAATCAGGATGGGACCATCAGCAATTTCAACCTGACGACTCCATTACCAAGATATTTAAAAGGGCACGCCCTTCTTGTACATAATGGTTATATGTATGTCCTTGGAGGTATTGTTCAGACTGTTTATCCTCTGGCACCCATTCCTTCTCCAGATCCACCATATCCGAATCCTGATTTTAACTATGATAATTATGAGACCGTTCTTAATGGAAGGGTCTTTTATTCCAAAATTGGTTCCGATGGCAGGCTCGGAAACTGGATGGAGACAGCGCCTCTTCCGCCTTCAGATAAAATACCGCCGGGACAATTGACTTCAGATCCTGATATCAGCGGTCTCTTTGGAATGTCTGCAGCGGTAAATACCATGTCAGGCAACGGATATATATATGTAACAGGCGGTTGGAGCAATAAATTGAAATCTAATCTGGATACTGTACTTGTCGGTGTAATAAATAAGTCAGATGGGGCTATTTCAGCGTGGCTGCATGATGCACAGTCAGATCTTCCTTATAATCTGAGTAAACATACTTCTATTGCAGCAACTGTCAATGGTGACAATTACCTCTATATTATGGGAGGAAACAGTGGTGATTTAGGTTCCCAGATCTTTCATAATGAGATAATATATGCAAAAATTGAGAATAATGGTATACTATCCAATTGGAATTATTCATCAACTGTTCTTCCTGACAGGGTAATAGATCATGCCGTTGCCTCACAGGGAAGGCATATATTCGTCCTGGGCGGCCGTGATGGAGACGGCGGCGCCTATAAGGATAAAAATGGAGTTTATAAGGAAGAGACTAAATACCATATTCTTAATAAAGTTATCTACTTTTATATAAATGATAGCGGCGAACTACAGCAAATGCAGAGATTGGCTGATTTACCTGTTCCACTTTTCCATCATGCAGCAGTTGCCGATATAAATAACTTAACCAGTTCAATAAATATTTACTTAACCGGAGGTGCCGGTGGCGATACAGAAGATCAAAACAACAGAAGTGACAAGGTTTATAACCTCCAAATTGTTCCATAAGATAATAAGACCGGCTTTTACACCAACACACACCGAAGTTTCTATTATAGCATATAAAGAGTTTGTTTGTTGTCTTTTACTTTTTCTGTTAAGTTTTTATGCCGCGGACAGAGTTAATGCAGAAGTCTACACTTATGAAGATGACAATGGGACAGTTCACTTCACTAATGTCCCTACAGACCCTCAATACACAATGATTATTCCACCTAAGGAAGAGTCAAGACAGACCGGCAGGGAAGGTTATCAGAGCAGCCGCCAGGGTGAATTCAATAAACTGATAGCAGATAAGTCTTATCAGTATGGGCTTGACCCGGCCCTCGTAAAGGCGGTGATAGCCGTGGAATCAGACTTTAATCCCCGTGCAATATCAGAAAAAGGGGCAATGGGTCTGATGCAGCTTATGCCTCTTACGGCAAAAGACCTCGGCGTGTCTAACACCTTTGACCCTGCGGCTAATGTTGATGGAGGGACACGGTATCTCAGATACCTTCTGGATTATTTCAACTGGGATATAGAGCTTGCACTTGCAGCGTATCATGCAGGAAAATCAAGGGTAGAAAGGCATTTCGGAATACCGCCTATACCAGCCACGCATGCCTACGTTAAAAAAGTAAAAAGTACATACAGCAGATATATCCTTAATTAAAGCGTAAAAAGGGGACGGTTACCTGATCCTGATATGCCTTTTCTTCCCGCTCCACTCCGGGTAGTCTTCCCGGTAATGAGCGCCTACACTTTCCCGTCGTTTAATGGCTGAAGAAACGATGAGACTGCTGGTATACATCATATTGACAAGTTCAAGTTCTCTTCTTGTTATTCCGTGATTACTCAGTTCTCCTGAAAACCCTTCCAGGTTTATTCTTGCATCCTCGAGAGATGACCCGGTCCGGATAATACCGGCGTCCTTCCACATGACCATCTGAAGCCTTTCACGTATCTGATTTACTGCTGCGGGACCAGGATGCGAATGATTATTCTTTCTGCTGACAGCAATATTATTAATGCCTGATTTATGAGAATTGATGTATGAAACGTCTGTTGACCCTGCATATTCAGCTGCGGCAATTCCAGTTCGCGCTCCAAAAACAAGTCCCTCTAACAGAGAGTTAGAGGCAAGCCTGTTTGCACCATGAACTCCGGTACAAGCTACTTCACCAGCTGAAAAAAGCCCGTCAATGGAGGTACGTCCGCTTGTATCAGTCTCAATCCCTCCTATCATGAAATGTGCGGCAGGGCTTACCGGGATCATGTCTCTGGTTAAGTCAATATTATATTGAATACATGAATTATAAGTTGCCGGGAATCTTTCCCTGAGAAGCAGAGGGTTCATGTGCGTTGCGTCAAGAAAAACATAATCCTCCTTCTTTTTACTTGTCTCCCGTATAATAGCCCTCGAGAGCTCATCGCGCGGAGCAAGTTCTGCAAGAGGATGATATTTATGCATGAACCTTTTTTTATTCAGGTCTCTCAGTACCGCCCCTTCCCCCCGTAATGCCTCAGTTATAAGAAATGACGGCGCCCCCGGGAGTGCAAATGTAGTGGGATGGAACTGAACAAATTCCATATCTGACAACACAGCCCCGGCCCTGTTGGCAAGAGCTATTCCGTCACCTGTTGCACCGGACGGGTTGGTGGTCCTTAAATATAACTGACCTGCCCCGCCTGTTGTGATGATAGTTGCCCTGGCTGAAATACGGTAAACCCTGCCGCTGTCTTCGTCCAGCATTGTTGCCCCGGTACACACTCCCCCCTGGATGATTAGGTCAACAGCAAACTGTTTGTGGAGTTTTTTTATGTTGCGGTCTTCAAGGGCCTTCTTGCGAAGTATCCGAACGATCTCACTGCCTGTAGAATCCTTGAAGTGCAGTATCCTTCGTCTGCTGTGGGCGCCTTCAAGCCCTACCAGGTAGTCACTGCCATGTTTGTCGAAGCGTACCCCCCAGTCAATGAGCTTCTGAACCTGAAATTGACCATCCCTGACAAGAACAGAAACTGCTTTTTTTTTGCAGAGGCCGGCTCCTGCATTCAGAGTGTCTTCGACATGGTGCTGAGTGCTGTCATCGTCAGCTACGACAACTGCTATACCCCCCTGCGCATAGCTTGAACTGCTTTCAAATGCCTTATCCTTGGTGACAATCAATACCTTGCCATGGCTGCTCAACTCTATAGCAGCCCTTAATCCTGCTATTCCGCAGCCAATGAT
Source organism: Nitrospirota bacterium (assembly GCA_020846775.1). Taxonomy (NCBI): domain Bacteria; kingdom Pseudomonadati; phylum Nitrospirota; species Nitrospirota bacterium. The sequence goes on along the minus strand of JADLDG010000078.1, from coordinate 14,376 downwards.
GAGAAAGTCAGTCTTCATTTGTTTGATATGCCGAATGGGCTGTCGCCCTTAATACCCACTATCTTAAGACCATCTCCAGACTGGATTATAATAACAGAGCTGCCGCCGTCCTTAAAAGTCTTTTCGCCATCCCCCCTCGAAGCGCTCCAGTGGACAGATACATTGGCGCGTTCCTTGTCAATCTCTATCCTGTCAATAAAGATGTTGAGTGATATAGTGCTAAACCGCTTCATATCCTGAAAGATGACATCTTTCACCCCGGATTCGAGCAGGAAATCTGAAGAATACAATGACTGAATGCTTTCATCGTGCTGTTCGTAAAGATCTTTTAAATTGTGTATCAGATCAACGGTATTCCTGATCCTGATTGTCTCATCAGAGAGGATTACTTTTCCGGCACAACCTGATATGATAGAGATGGCTAGAAAACCGACAGATAGCAGAAAGAGTGCAAATCTGGTTCTAATCCTGAAATTTCCCTCTCTCTCAGGGTAAGAATGGGGGTTGAGATGAGTGCATTTAACTCTAAACAGAATTTCAGACAACATGGGTACGAAAACTATCACGGATTTCATATACAAGTCAAGAATTCCTTCTATTAATTCTTAACTCTGTTATTGCAATTCAGGATGACAGGACAGCAAAATTACGGGAGAATTCATTTTCACATGAAATATCATCAGCAAGCAAACGACGAAGTATTATCCGCCCTTAACACTTCTTCTAAAGGACTCTCAAACGATGAGGCCGGCAAGCGCCTGCTTGAATATGGACCAAATGAGATTAAGGAGTCAGCAAAAAGAACCCACCTTGGAATGTTAATAGACCAGTTCAGGGATTTCATGATCATTGTCCTTGTTATTGCAGCTGTAATCTCAGGTCTACTCGGTGAAATTGCAGATACTATTGCGATAGTTGTAATAGTAATCCTCAATGCAATTATGGGATTTGTACAGGAATACAGGGCAGAAAAGGCTATCGAGGCATTGAAAATGATGGCGACGCCTTTATCAACTGTCATGAGGGGTGGTGTCCAGCACTCTGTGCCAACGCCTGAGGTCGTACCCGGAGATATCGTCCTTCTTGAGGCAGGCAAGGTTGTGCCCGCAGACATGAGACTTGTGGAGTCAGCTCAAATCAGGATAGAGGAGGCAGCATTGACCGGAGAGTCAGTGCCTGTAGAAAAGAACACAGCCCAATTGCATGACGAGATGATCCCGCTTGGCGACAGACGGAACATGGCATATAAGGGGACAGTGATAACTTACGGACGTGGTTCAGGTGTAGTAGTTGCTACGGGTATGAAAACTGAACTGGGGCGGATAGCCGTTATGCTTCAGGAAGAGGAAGAGGTTAAGACACCACTTCAGAAGAGACTCTCATCATTTGGTCAGCGGCTGTCCGTAGCTGTTATGACGATCTGCGCCATAATGTTCATAGTTGGTGTCCTCCGCGGAGAACCGCCCGTTCTGATGTTCCTGACCGCCGTCAGTCTTGCAGTAGCAGCGATCCCAGAGGCGCTGCCTGCTGTAGTAACAATTGCACTTGCCATAGGCGCAAAAAAACTTGTCATACAGAATGCACTGATAAGAAAGCTGCCTGCTGTTGAAACCCTCGGTTCTGTAACATACATATGCTCAGATAAAACAGGTACGCTTACTGTAAATAAGATGACAGTAGAAGAAATATATGTGGACGGCAAATTACTGAAAAGTTCGGAGCTGCAGATATCGGGGACGGCAGATGACTTCCTGATGACCGCACTTGCATTAAATAACGATACCCATCTTGATGCCGCAGATAAAGTAGTCGGCGACCCGACTGAGATTGCCCTCTATAACATAGCTAAGGAGAAAGGGTTTGAAAAAAATGATATTGAAAAAAAATTCAAGCGTATTGACGAGATACCATTTGATTCTGATAGAAAGTGCATGACCACAATCCATGTAAACCCTGAAGGGGGGATCGTCTCCTTTACGAAGGGCGCTGTAGATGTCCTGATAGAAAAGACGGAAAACATGCTGACAGCAGATGGTATTATACCAATTGATTCTGAGATGATCCACAGGGTAAATGAAAGGATGGCCGCAGGCGGATTTAGAGTAATCGGTGTGGCAATGCGCTTATGGGATGGTGTTCCTTCCCCTGTTACTCCTGATGTTGTGGAAAGCAAACTGACTCTGCTCGGTTTGGCAGGTATGATGGACCCGCCGAGAGAGGAGGCTAAGGAGGCTGTTTCTGTATGCAAAACTGCCGGAATAAGATCTGTCATGATAACTGGGGACCATCCTCTTACAGCATTGACGATAGCACGAAGGATCGGTATTGTTGATCACGATGGAGATGTAATGACAGGGGCACGCCTTGAGAGACTGCCGATGCAGGATTTTCATGATAAGGTAGAACATTTGTCTGTTTATGCGCGTGTTGCCCCTGAGCAGAAGCTGAAGATAGTCAAGGCCCTTCAGGACAGGGGACAATATGTAGCAATGACAGGAGATGGTGTAAATGATGCCCCCGCCTTAAAGAGGGCCGATATCGGGATTGCCATGGGTATTACAGGCACCGATGTGTCTAAGGAGGCGGCGCACATGATCCTCCTTGATGACAACTTCGCTACTATAGTAAAGGCAATAAAGGAGGGGAGGGAGATATTTGATAACATAAGGAAGTTCATAAAATATATCCTCACCAGCAATGTAGGTGAGGTGTGGACTCTCTTTCTTGCCCCATTCCTCGGATTGCCGATTCCACTATTGCCCATACATTTACTCTGGATCAATCTTGTGACAGACGGACTCCCGGGCATCGCCCTTACAGCAGAACCTGCAGAAAAGGATGTGATGAAGAGACATCCAAGGCACCCGCAGGAGAGTATATTTGCCCATGGGCTTGGTATACATATTATATGGGTTGGGCTGTTGTTGGGTGGAGTAACCATTTTTACCCAGGCATGGTCTATTCATACAGGACACGCACACTGGCAGACTATGGTATTCACGGTCCTCTGTCTCAGCCAGATGGGGCATGTCCTCGCCATCAGGTCAGAAAAAGAATCCCTCTTCAGCCAGGGCATCTTTTCAAACATTCCGTTGCTTGGCGCTGTCATCCTGACTTTTGTTCTGCAAATGGCGACAATTTACATCCCTGTCCTTAATCCTGTATTTAATACCGAACCGCTGTCAATGGGTGAGCTATCGTTAGCCCTTTCCATGTCATCCGTTTTATTTGTTGCCGTTGAGATTGAAAAGTGGTTTAAGAGGAGAAAGGTCTTGACAAATTTGACCTAAAAATAGTATAAATTCAGGCAAATAGTAAGATGCCGTATATTGCTCACCAATATGAAGAGTGGGGTAATCCCCCGCAAAAGACTAAGGGAGGAGAACATGGCAAAGGTATTAGAAGGACCAGGCATGGATCTGTTGGAGAAATGGGGGATGAAGGTTCCACACCATGTAGTTGTTACGTCCCTCGAGCAGCTTGATCATCTGGCAACCGCAAATAAGTGGATGCATGATGGACGCCTGGTGGCAAAGGCCCATGAGGCAATCGGAAGCAGGATGAAATTGGGTCTGGTCAAGGTTGACCTTGACTTAAAAGGCGCTCTGGCGGCTACAAGAGAGATACTGGGTCATAAAGTAGGAACGATGACAATATCACAGGTGATCATCTCTGAGATGGTGCCTCATGATGTGGAATATTACCTTGCAGTGAAATCTACGAGGGAAGGCGCTGATATTCTGATGGCGAGCTTTGGCGGAATAGAAGTGGAATCAAGATGGAGTGAGATAAAGAGGACCAGCGTAGAGGTTGGAGATATGCCTTCGATTGAACAACTTGAAAAACTTGCCAGGGATGCAGGGTTCAAAGGAGACATCGTTGGTAAAGTGGCGCAGTTTGCAAATAAACTTTTTGACTGCTATGAACAGGAAGACGGCCAGTACCTTGAGATTAATCCTCTTTCAGTAACATCAAACGGAGAGCTTATAGCCCTTGATATGGTGACAATGCTTGATGCAGATTCACGCTTCAGGCATCCTGACTGGAACTTTAACTTTGCATCAGAATTCGGCCGCCCATATACAGAGGATGAGACAGCAATCATGGAAATAGATTCAAGGATAAAAGGTTCGGTTAAATTTATCGAGATACCAGGCGGAAATATTGCACTCCTGCCGGCTGGCGGCGGTGCAAGTGTATATTATGCGGATGCAATAGTTGCGCAGGGCGGCAAGATAGCAAACTATGCAGAGTACTCAGGCGACCCCCAGGACTGGGCAGTAGAGGCCCTCACTGAGAGAGTTGCTTCACTGCCGGGCATCGAACACATTATCGTCGGAGGCGCCATTGCTAATTTCACGAATGTCAAGAAAACCTTCGCAGGCATAATCGCAGGATTCAGGAATGTCAGGGCAAAAGGAAAGCTGAAGGATGTCAATATATGGGTGCGCCGCGGAGGACCGTTTGAAAAGGAAGGTCTTGAAGCCATGAGGGCGCTTGAACAGGAAGGATTCAAGATTCACGTTTATGACAGATACACGCCGCTAACAGACATTGTAGATTATGCTTTGCAGGGGAAGGCAAAATAGGCAGGATGCAGCCCAACAATAATAAGGAGGAGGTAATTAACCCATGAGTATCATAGCCGATGAAAATACAAGGGTAGTTATACAGGGCGGGCCTGCCGGAGTCAATGCTGCGCGCCGTATGGCAGAGTTTTCCTATCTGATTAAACAACCGGTTTGCGTAAAGGCATTTGTATTTCCCCCTGATGCAGGAAAGACAGCGGACATACCATATGGAAGCGAAACCGTAACAGTACCTATATTTGCATCTGTAGCCGAGGCTGTAAAGAAATTTCCTGAAATTAATACAAGCCTCGTTTACATAGCCCCGAACAGGGCACTTGCAAGCACCCTGGAGGCATTAAGAAATGAAAAGATAAAGGTTGTCTCCATGATTACAGAGGGCGTTGCGGAGAAAGACTCCAAGATTCTATCAAGAGAGGCAAAGAAGCTCGGCAAGGTTTTTAACGGTCCATCATCTATAGGAATATTTTCAGCAGGCAAATGCCGGCTTGGAGTTGTAGGAGGCTCCTATGAAAATCTTATCCTTTCAAAGCTCAACAGGCCCGGTTCAATTGGAGTAATCACGAAATCAGGCGGTCTTTTAAATGAAATCATATGGATCTGCAGCCAGTTTGCAAATGGCATAACAACAGCGGTTGGAATCGGAGGTGACGCATATCCCGGCACCGATTATGTCTCATATCTTGAGATGTTTGAGAATGATCCGGATACAAAGGCAGTAGTCATAGTAGGTGAGATGGGCGGCAACCTTGAAGAACGTGCAGCAGAGTGGTATGGCGCAAAGAAGCGCAGGATCAAGCTGTTAGCGGTCGTATCAGGATTCTGTCAGGAAGTGCTTCCAAAGGGGATGAAGTTCGGTCATGCCGGCGCAAAAGAGGGAACCAGGGGAGAGGGAAGCGCCAGAGGCAAGTCTGACGCACTGAAGAATGCAGGTGCAATCGTCCCGCAGACATATGGCGCCCTCGGACCTGCAATAAAGAAGGTATATGAGGATCTACTTGCCAGTGGTGTGATAACCCCTGTCAAGGAAACCCCTGCAGATCAGATCCGCAAGTGGCCAAAGCCGATTGAAGAGGCAATTAAGACAGGCGAGGTTTCAGTACCGCCATTATTCAAATCAACCATCTGCGATGACCGCGGCGACGAGCCGATGTATAACGGTTATCCAGCATCAGATCTGATTAATAAGGGATATGACATCCCTCACGTTATAGGACTTCTCTGGACTAAACGTCTAATCTCCCCTGATGAGGCAGAGCTGATCAGGAGGATCCTTATGCTCTCAGCAGACCATGGACCGTGTGTAAGCGGGGCACTGGCAACCATCCTTGCTGCATGCGCTGACATCCCGATGGCACAGGCGGTTGCATCAGGTATTACGATGATAGGCCCGCGTTTCGGAGGTGCGGTAACCGATGCTGGGCGCTGGTTTAAGTATGCCCTTGAGAATAATATGAGTGTTGATGAGTTTCTTGTTTATATGAAGGCAAACGTGGGACCAGTACCTGGAATAGGCCACAGGGTTAAAAGCGTAAACAATCCTGACAAAAGGGTGAAAGAGCTTGTCAGTTTTGCAAAGAGTCTTGGGAGGAAACTCCCTCATCTCGATTTTGCCCTTGAGGTCGAGAAAATTACGACAGGCAAGAAAGACAACCTGATCCTGAACGTAGACGGGACTATTGCTGTAGTACTGTTAGACCTTGGTTTTCCTGTTGAAAGTCTGAACGGATTCTTCATCCTTGCCCGTACCATGGGCCTTATAGGGCATTGGATAGACCAGAAACAGCAGGCTGCACGTCTCATCCGTCTCCATCCATACCTTGCAAGGTATGCGACGGAGCCGAAGAGAGAAGCTCCACAGGCAGATAAACCGGTAGAAGTATAAAATGCCAAACAGCTGAGTGAGGGGTTCATTCCCTTCACTCAGCCTGTATCTTCGCTTCATCGTTCCCCGTTATTTACAAAAGACTTCAAATTGTGTCAAAATGTGATATAATTAGTAAATCTAACCCAAAAGGAGGAATTAATTAATGATTACAAAAAAAATGTCTGTAGCCCTTCCGGTTATATTAGTGACAGCATTAATATTCACTAACGGCTGCCTGAAGAAGGTCTCCACGTCTGAGTTGGATGAGACAAGAACAAATTCTTCAGGAACGACTTCTGATGTCAGCCAGTCTGGTGGTTTGCTCAATGGGGGTGATTTAGTAGCGGTAACAGAGCCCTCAACACCTGCTGCTGATGTTTCCGGGGATAGCATGGCAGGAGACAAATCTTTATCATCGAATTCATCGAATAAGGATGTAAAAGACATATTTTTCGACTTCGACGAGTACACTCTTCGTGATGAATCAAAATCCAAGCTTCAGGATAATGCCTCTCTGTTAAAAGTCAAGAAGGTTAAGAAGGTAGTTATTGAAGGTCATTGTGATGAACGCGGCACAAATGAATACAATCTTGCACTTGGCGAGCGCCGGGCTCAGTCAACCAAACGTTACCTTACTGCATTAGGCATAAATCCATCCAATATTTCAACAATAAGTTTTGGTGAAGAGAAACTGTTTTGTTCTGAACAGAATGAAGATTGCTGGCAGAAGAACAGACGTGCCCACTTCATATTGCAGGAAAACGGCTCTTAATCAATGAGCGCCAGGCAAATAAAATCATATGAAATCCCCTCCCCTTCAAGGGGAGGGGTAGTATGGGGATCGGTTTTTCTATGGATGCTGCCGGCCCTGCTGATGTTAACATTAATCGGCTGTGCACGAGGCGTAACCTATGTCATAGACGTTTCCTACTCCCCTCAGATTAAAGACCTGTCGCACGATAAGACAGAGCCTGTAAGGATCGCAGTAATACCCTTTGAAGATTCAAGAGAAAATAAGAGGGGCATAGGAACCAGGACCCGCTTAATGGGCCGAATAGATGAGTTTGAGGCCCGTCCATATCCGGCGGCTGCAGCGATTACAGATACACTTGTGAGCGCACTCAGGATAAAGGGATACAACCCTGTCGTGGTCACAGGGGGTAAGGATTATGCCGGAATAACAGAGGGGACCTCGATTCAAATGGTCCTGTCCGGTACGGTAGAAGAACTATGGGCCGAGGCCATCTCTAAACCTGCTCACACCAGCATCAACACAAAGGTCAAGATTAAAGTTAACATATACAGTGTTAATGATAAGACAATAAGGACCCTTACAGTACAAAGCCAGTCTGCACCGCAGGTCGTATTCTTCAGCCCCGGCATTCTCCAGCATGCCGTAAATGATACGCTTACCGATGCTATAAATAAACTCCTCGCCACGCCGCTTTAAAAGAAGATAATTTCCCAATTCAAGTAAATAAATCTGTCCCATTTTTGTCACTTGTGTTATAGTAATTACCTATGTCTGATACCGTCCGCGTAAGATTTGCACCGAGTCCTACGGGCTTCCTCCACATAGGCGGAGTCAGGACAGCGCTATTTAACTGGCTATTCGCCCGTCACAGCAAAGGTGTCTTCATCCTGCGAATAGAAGATACAGACCAGACCCGTTCGACTGATGAGTCTATACAGGCAATCATCCAGGGCATGGAGTGGCTCGGACTTGACTGGGATGAGGGCCCGTACCGTCAAACCGATAGGATGCATATCTACAAAGAGCATATTGAAAGGCTCCTTAAGGAAGATAAGGCATATCATTGCTATTGCACCTCTGAAGAGCTTGAGGAACGGAGAAAGCAGGCGCTTGCTGAAAAGCGCATACCCAAATATGACGGCAGGTGCAGGGAGATTAAAGACCCTGTCCCCGGAAGACCATCTGCAATCCGCTTCAAGGTGCCTCTGCATGGGGAGACAGTTGTTGATGACCATGTTAAGGGCAGGATCGTCTTTGACAATGCACAGCTTGACGATCTTATTATTATGAGGTCTGACGGCTGGCCTACATACAACTTCTGTGTTGTAGTAGATGATGCAAGTATGAATATTACACATGTGATAAGGGGTGACGATCATCTTAACAACACCCCGCGCCAGATTCAGTTATATAAGGCATTTGGATTTAAGACGCCTGAATTCGCTCACCTCCCTATGATACTTGGCCATGACAAGACGAGGCTGTCAAAAAGGCATGGCGCAACATCTGTGACAGCATACAGAGACATGGGCTATCTTCCGGAGGCCCTTGTAAATTACCTTGCGCGCCTTGGCTGGTCATTCAAGGACCAGGAGGTATTCAGCATTGAAGAGCTTGTAGAACATTTCACACTGGAACATGTTGGCAGGTCAGCCGCTGTGTTCAATCCTGAGAAACTGATATGGCTTAACAGCCACTACATAACGAGCATGGATCATAAGGAAATTATCCGCCGCCTGAGACCTTATCTCATAAACGATGGTCTGATCAAAGAGGATACAGTCGTTGACGAGGTATGGATGGGGAAGGTCATTGCCTCACTGAAAGAGCGATGCCGCACACTCGTAGAGTTCTCGAGCGCCGCCAGCTACTTCTTCTCCGATGATGTGGAGGTAGACCCGGAGGCAGCAAAGAAGTTCCTGATACCTGGAAACAGGGGAGTCCTCGAAGACGTATTAAGCGGCATGGAAACGATTCCGTCTCTTTCTGAAACAGACATAGACGCCCTTTTCAAAGAAATAATGTCTAACAAAGAGATTAAGATGGGACAGGTTGCACAGCCCGTCCGAGTTGCCCTTACAGGCAGGACAGTAAGTCCGGGTATATTTGAAGTTATAGAAATACTTGGCAAAAACAAGGTTTTAAGACGCCTCAGATCAGCGTTAAATAATATTTCTTAGCAGTGTCAATGTATCACAGTAGTCTTATAAAATATGGAATTTTGAATTGATACCTTATTATACAAAAATACTGATATTTGTATAAAAAAGATGCAATAGACGTATCTATCGAATTATAAAGAATATTTACCTGATTAAATGAATGAGTTAGCTATTATAATAACCTTTGCACTAAAGAGAGGCAACCTTAATTTTAAAAAATGGGCTTAACACTAATTGTCGGTCTAAAACATATCTATTTAATATTAAAGGGAATTTAAATTTATGATGTTAGAATGAATAAACAGGTATTAACATTGCATATAATATCATTGACTAAAAGTATGTTCTAAAGTCTATTTTATTATACAGCACCTTCTATCAAGGCAAACTATCTGTGAGGATAGGGCGCAACGCCAATGGGGCTTTGAAAATAAGCAAGCCGGGCTGCCGAGGTGCAATAAACTTTCGTTATGGAAAGATATTGCGACTCAGTGGTTCGGCTTTTTTTTATATACCTTACCGATATTAATATGTTAACCGTTCAATGGGGGGATGTGATATGAGATATTATACAGCAGGTATAATTCAGAATGGCCGGTCTTTAATCAGATTAAAGACTATTACATCCATCCCGCTTTTCATCCTGGCCCTTTGCCTGACAAGCGTTATAGCGATGGCAGTTTTTGCTGCAACGACTGTTAATGCAGCTCCTGCCATTGAAACGGACCAGCCTGAATATATGGAGGGTGAGACGGCATACATATATGGCAGCGGCTTCACACCCAACTCGCTGGTTATTGTCCAGGTAATCAGGGTTGATAACAGTATCGTAACAGGTAACGGAACAGAGACCCCTGGCAGTGATATTATTACGGCTGACCCATATGGTTCATTTATATATCCGTATTGGCTTTCCGGAGGTACAACCGCCCAATACTACGGCACCCTGACAGTAAATGCCATAGACTATGTTTCCATGGCTACTCTGGCTACCACCACCTTCCTTGATAATCCGTCGTTCGGGCTTCAGGGTTGTTCACGTGACAATGGTGATTGTTCAGATTCAGTAACTCCTGTAACCGGCTGGGCAGATGGGGTAAACCCGATGAACGGCTGGACATCAGGTAATGTCAAAGGATGGTATGAGCTTGAAAATGTGCCATATCGTCTTAAAGTCCAACTGAAAAAATCAAGCGATGCCAAGATCTATTATATAACAACAGAACATGACAATCTTAGCGGCGGAATTACCGGGGTAGACAGCGCAAGCGGTTTCTATGTCGGCGCCGCGGATGACAATAATTATTATGATGAAGGACAACTGACTAAGTCCTGCGTGTTTCAACCGTACAGAACTACTTCCCCTGCAGATCTTCCAACACCGTCAAATCCCTGTATCGTTACCGGACCAACATATAGCGGGGTGAATGATGATTCGAATAATGGGATAGATGAAGATTCTCCGGATGGAGTAGATAATGATGGCGATGGTAAAATAGATGAAGACCCGCTGCCAACAAGCTCATCGCCAAGTGTAAGACGTATACAGTACACATGGGCAGTATTATTTCAATCCTCAGATGTAGGAAAACACAAGAAGTGGGCTCTTTACTGGAAGGCACACCTTAGTTCAGGGGCAAGCGGATGGCCCGGTTCATCTCTGCACGCACATTCGAGTGCAGGGGGAAGCCAGGATGTCCCAATTAAGAATGTAAATTCTTCTCAGCAGGCGAACCTTTCTATTACAAAGTCTGATTCTCCTGACCCTGTAACAGTTGGCGGCACCCTGACCTATAACATTACTGTGACTAACAGCGGACCGAACGCGGCGTCAAATGTCACTATGACAGATACTATACCTGGCAGCACAACCTTTGTATCTGCAACATCGAGTCAGGGAAGCTGTTCTGGCTCAAGTACTGTGAACTGCAGCCTGGGTACAATAAATAATGGAGCCAGTGCCACAGTAACCATAGTGGTAATACCGACTACTGCAGGGACGATCAGTAATAAAGCCAGTGTGACCAGCAGCACGACGGATCCGAACAGTTCCAACAATACAACTCCATGGGTTTATACTACGGTTAATTCACCACCGAGCAATGTATCGGACCTATCCATTAACAAGACAGACTCACCGGACCCTGTTACTGCTGGAGGTATCCTGACCTACACAATAACTGTGACAAATATAGGACCGAATACTGCCACTAATGTTACAGTAACAGACAACCTTCCGGGTGGAGTAACCAATATCAATGCAAGCGGTTCCGGATGGGCCTGCATAATGAGCGGTTATTTGGTGACATGTACACGGCCAGCCCTGGCTGTTGGCACTGCGCCTGTCATTACCATAACGGTTACCGCACCAACTGCAGGCTGCAGCCTTAACAATACCGCAAGTGTAACAGCCGACCAGACAGATCCTGTCAGTTCAAATAACACAAAGACGATATCAACAACCGTTACTCCAGGAGCAAACCTATCTATTACGAAGACAGCATTTCCTGACCCGGTCACTGCTGGTGGGATTCTTACATACACGATTACAGTTTCGAATGCCGGACCAAGTTCGGCAACTAACGTTATTGTTTCTGACACGTTGCCGGCTGGCACGGCCTACATTGGCGCAAGCGGCACAGGCTGGTCGTGCACCCATAGTGCAGGCGTAGTAAGCTGCAACAGGGCAAGTCTTGGAGTTACCACCGCCCCGGCCATAAGCATCCAGGTAACAGCGCCTGCTAATGGCGGAAATATCAGCAACTCAGCCACTGTGACAAGTGATGTCAATGATCCTGTTTCAGGAAATAACAATGCCGGGCCTGTGACAACTACAGTTACAGCATCTGCAGACTTATCTATTACGAAGACGGATTCACCTGACCCTGTGGCATCGGGTGGGACACTGACCTATACTCTTGCTGTAACAAACAACGGTCCAAGTACGGCCTCTAATGTCTCGGTTTCTGACACTCTGCCTTCAGGTCCTTCTGCAGTTGCATATGTAAGCGCCACAGGTTCAGGATGGAGCTGCAGCCACCTCTCTGGTGTCGTAACGTGTACCCGCAGCAGTCTTGCCGAAGGAGCAGCTCCTGTGATCACTATAACGGTTACAGCCCCTGTCACAGCCAGTGCTGTCAGCATAACAAACAGTGCGACAGTTTCTGCCAGCACCAGTGATCTAATTTCCGGGAACAATACTGCAACGGCATCAACAACTGTTAATGCCACAGCAGACTTATCCATTACAAAGACAGACACACCTGATCCTGTGACAGTAGGCGGGACGCTGACCTATACGCTTGCTGTAACAAACAACGGTCCAAGCACGGCATCTACAGTCTCAGTTTCAGACACACTGCCTGCAGGTGTGACCTATGGAAGTGCCAGCGGTACGGGATGGGCTTGCAGTCAGAGCGCTGGTATAGTGACATGTACCCGCAGCACCCTTGCACTGGGAGCAGCGCCGCCGATTACCATTACCGTGACTGCGCCAGGGACATCCGGTTCGATCACTAACAGCGCGACAGTGTCCACCATCACCAATGATCCAACTATCGGAAACAATACAGCAACGGCATCAACAACTGTTAATGCTGCTGCATCGGCTGATCTTGAAATGGTTTCGAATATAGATGCGCCTGATCCGGTAGTAGCCGGGGCCAGCATGACGTATACATACACAGTGATAAACAACGGTCCGAGTACAGCAACGAATTTAGATGTTAAAGGCTACTTGCCACCAGGTGTTACATATGTAAGTGCCGTCGGAACCGGCTGGACATGCAGCGAGAGTTCACTGGTTGTAACTTGCACAAGAACAAGCCTGACATCCGGAACTACTGCGCCGATCATAGTAATTACGGTTTTGGCCAAATCCGAAGGCGGCACTATGAGCAGTTCGGCGACAGTGTCCTCCAGTGTGGGTGATCCAATAGCTTCTAATAACAGTAAAACGGCGGGTACAAATGTGACATCGTCGTCAGACCTGTCAATCATAAAAACAGGCCCGGCCACGGTTACAACTAATGGAGCAATGACATATACACTTGCGGTAACCAACAACGGTCCGAGCACGGCCACGAGTGTATCGGTATCGGATACACTCCCTGCCGGAGTCACGTTCACAAGTTTCAGTGCAGCAGGTTGGAACTGCGTACATAATACCGGTTTAGTAAGCTGTACGCTGCCCTCCAGTCTTGCACCCGGAGCTGCTCCGTCTATTGCGATAAATGCCACAGCGCCATCTACTCCTGGTCCTATATCCAATACGGCCACGGTTTCATCGGCTGTAAATGATCCTGTCAACGGAAACAATAGTTCGACACTAAGTACATCATCTAATTCGCCGCCGCTGACAAGTGCTGATCTATCTATAACCAAGACCGATTCCCCTGATCCAGTGTTAGTGAATCAGAATCTGACATATTTAATTACGGTAACAAATAACGGGCCTGATGCGGCCACAGGAGTGTCAGTTACCGACACCCTCCCTGCTGGTGTGACCTATGTATCTGCCACTCCGAGTCAGGGAAGTTGTTCACAGGCAGCCGGCACAGTAACCTGCCCTATAGGCACCATCGCATACCCCGGCTCTGCAACTGTTACGATAGTGGTTACCCCCACAGCAGCGGGGACTCTTAATAATAGCGCCGGTGTAAGCAGCACTACCTCTGACCCTAACGGCAGTAATAACAATGTGGGGCCGGTATCAACGGTTGTGAACTCTGCGCCTGGCATTGGTGCTGATTTATCTGTCACCAACACTGACTCCCCTGATCCTGTACCGTTAGTAGGTGGTCATGTTACTTATACAATTGTGGTAACCAATAATGGTCCGGGTTCAGCGACCGGCGTTACGATGACAGATCTGCTTGATGCAAGTACGGCATTATTTGGGTCGCCTGTATCGAGCCAGGGCACATGCAGTGGTACGACAACTATCACCTGCGCAATTGGGACATTGGCGAGCGGTTCCAGTGCTACAGTTACGGTTGTGACAAC
>JADLDG010000077.1 GCA_020846775.1 Nitrospirota bacterium | reverse complement strand
CTGCTTAAAGGGGTATACTCAGATATGGGACGACTAAAGATCATTGATTTAAAGGCAAATGTGGAGGTCATTTAATAACCATGGATACCGGGATATGTCATTTTCCACACGAATCGGGACACAACCGTTTGTTCTGTTAAACATTAAAATGGAACGTTAAGATGATTCAAGATCAGATTAACATTAGCAGGATGGGATTTAGCCGTCAACAAGGTTGATGCATTTTAAAGGGACAATAACAATTTGTTTTCTCTCTTATGGTAAATCTTTACATTAATTTTAATAAATAATATACTCGCCTCAAACACATGGCATTTAACCAAAAGGGGTATTTCATATTCTTTGAGAACGGAGTGTTATGAAAATATGTGCAGCAGGGATTACTAAATAGCTATGGCACTTATCAGTCTAAATGAAATCTCAGTTACCTTCGGCGGGCCGCTTTTATTTGATCAGTTGACGCTTCATCTGGAAGCCGGCGAGCGAGTGGCGCTTTTAGGGCGCAACGGGACTGGCAAGACCACCCTGATGAAGGTAATTGCCGGTCAGATGAAGGTTGACAGTGGAAAGATTATCCGCCAGCAGGGTGTTGAGATCACACATTTGCCTCAGGAGATCCCGGTAGATATAAACGGAAACGTTTTTGATATTGTAGCCTCAGGATTAGGTAATCGCGGCGGCCTCATCAAAGATTATCATCATATCATCCATCAGATGCACGACGATCATTCACCGGAACTCATGCGAAGGTTAGAACGGCTGCAGACGGAATTAGATCATACCGGGGGATGGGATATCAATAACCAGGTGGAATATGTTATAGCCCAAATGAAGCTTGATCCAGAATCCGACTTTCAAAATCTGTCAGGGGGGCAAAAACGCCGTACACTCCTGGCAAAGGCGCTGGTCTTAAAACCCGGAATTCTCCTTCTAGATGAACCGACCAATCATCTCGACATTGATTCCATCAACTGGCTGGAGGGATTTTTAAAGAATTACCCGGGGACACTCCTTCTGGTTACCCATGACCGTATGTTTATGCGCAATATCTCCACTCGTATCATCGAACTTGACCGGGGAAAGCTCTTTAGCTGGAGTTGTGATTACGAGACCTTTTTAATCCGTAAACAAAATGCTCTGGATAATGAAGCAGCAAAACAGGCGGAGTTTGACAAAGTCCTGGCTGAGGGGGAGATCTGGATACGCAAAGGGGTAAAGGCCCGCCGGACCCGCAATGAAGGTATGGTTAAAGTCCTGGAACGGATGCGCGAGGAGAAAAAAGCGCAGCGCAAGGCGATAGGCCAGGTCAATATGCGTGCACAGGAGGCCGCACTTTCAGGTGATCTGGTTATAAAAGTTTCTCACCTCAATTACAGTTATGGCGACAACTGTATCATAAAAGATTTTTCAACGCAGATCATGCGCGGCGATAAGATTGGAGTTATGGGGCCCAACGGTATGGGCAAGACCACTTTGTTGAGGCTGCTATTGGGTGAGATGGTACCCATGAAAGGCAAGGTACGTCTGGGAACGAATCTCGAGATAGCTTATTACGACCAGTTACGTGAACAGTTGGATGAAGAATTGACAGTAATCGAGAATGTCTGCGGCAAAGGCGATACGGTTACCATTAATGGTAAGCCGAGGCATATTGTTGGATACCTTCAGGACTTTCTTTTTTCGCCTGAGCGGTCCCGTACTCCGGTCAAAGTCCTTTCCGGAGGTGAGCGCAACCGGCTTTTTCTCGCCAGGCTTTTTACCAGGCCATCCAATGTCCTGGTCATGGATGAGCCGACCAATGACCTGGATATCGAGACCCTGGAGTTGCTGGAAGAGCTGTTAATTGAATATTCCGGGACACTGCTTTTAGTCAGCCATGACCGTGCCTTCCTTAACAATGTAGTAACAAGCACCATGGTCCTGGAAGGCGACGGGATTATCAATGAATACCCCGGTGGTTATGACGACTGGCTCTCGCAGCGAAGACCTGAAGTAAAAGACTCACAACCAAAGGCAAAAGACCCCGGAGAAAGCAACATCGTTAGAAAAGAGAAACTCCGTCCCCTGAAACTCTCCTTTAAAGAAGAAAAAGAATTGGGCTCATTACCGGAAAAGATCGAGTCGCTTGAAAACGCCCGTGAAGAACTTTTTTCTCTCATGTCGGATGCAGAATATTTTAAAAAGACACCGGCTGAGATGAGTGAAATCAAAACAAAACTTGATACAGTTGAAGCCGACCTGGTATCAGCATATGAGCGGTGGGAATATTTGGAGGAGTTGAGGAAAAGGGTGGGATCATAAGGTCAGATGGAAAATAACAACAGGAAATTCCTCGGTCTTCAACGCAATGTATTCACCCTCGGCTGGGTCAGTTTTTTTATGGATGTATCGAGTGAGATGATATATCCGCTCATGCCATTGTTTCTAACCAATATCCTCGGGGTAAATAAGACGATTGTCGGGTTGATCGAAGGTATTGCAGAAAGTACGGCAAGCCTGCTTAAGGTTGTTTCCGGTTATATATCAGACAGGATGAGGAAGAGAAAGCCGCTTATCCTGTATGGCTACGGATTATCTACATTTACAAGACCTATCCTGGCGCTGTCAGCAACCTGGATTGGGGTCCTCATTTTCCGCTTTGTTGACAGGATTGGAAAAGGGATCAGGACAGCCCCAAGGGATGCAATAATAGCTGAGTCTACGGGATCTGATCACCTCGGTCGTGCCTTTGGTTTTCACAGGATGATGGACACCATTGGCGCCATTGTGGGGCCGGCCATTGCTATAGCTGTCCTGTACTTCTTGGGAGTCAGTTACAATTCTAAAGACATCTTCATGCAGGATTCCGGTACTACTGAGTATGCCTTCAGAACTATCTTCTGGATATCTATCCTGCCTGGAGTGGCAGCAGTTATCCTGATTATATTATTTGTAAGGGAAAATATACAGATGCCTCAAACCAGAAGCCGCAAGAACCTGATCACCCTTAGCTTTACAAACGATCATTTCAGGAAATTTCTTATTGTGGTGTCAATATTTACATTGGGTAATTTCAGTAATGCCTTCATAATACTTAAGGTACAGGATGCCGGTGGCGGTCTGTTTAATATTACCATCTTATATCTTCTGTTCAATGCCGTTTACTCAGTGTCATCCTTACCCGCAGGTATGGCCGCAGACCGCTTTGGAAAGAAACGGATGATTCTCAGCAGTTATATCCTGTTTGGTTTGATCTACGCAGGATTTGCTTTTGCCGATTCTCAGACCACTGTTTGGGTACTATTTCTTTTATATGGCATTTTTATGGGTATAAGTGAAGGACAACAGAGGGCATTTGTTGCTACCCTGATTCCTGATAATGTTAAAGGTACAGGCTATGGCGTCTATCACACAATTACAGGGCTGATTACATTACCATCAAGCTTTATAGCAGGTTTGTTGTGGGATATGAAAGGCCCGCAGGCGACATTCCTGTTCGGGACGGTTACAGCTATTGTCGCATCTATTCTTTTTCTTGTCTTCTTTTGGAGACGTCCGGCATTGACGCAGGTCTAAAACCCCGCTTATTTACTCATACGATTACAGGGAGCTCAGTCATCATCTTTATCTGTATTAGGAGTGACGTCAACGGCATGGCCTGGCCCGCTGATCCCGAAGTCTGGCCGGATCTCACTGTGACGGACATGGCCGCCAAGATAGGCGGTATATGCAAACAGGACCATGACAATTAATGTTAATATCATCATTCCGCCCTGAAAATATCCCGGGAACATCGGACTTTTTCTGTAGATTATGAGACCAATAATGGAAAATAGTCCAAGTACTATCATGGCGATAAATGAAAAAATTGCGATCCCTTCATGCTCCTCAATCATAGGCTTTGAAACCCCGGCAAGTTTTTTAATAATACCTTCTGTCGGTTCCCCTGATAGAAATACAGGGATGGCCGAAATTGCGACAAAGAAAATAAACCAGTATGATATCTTTTGCAGCTTCTTATCCATTGTTAAAAAGGCAATTAATAACAGTATGCCGCTAAATATGATGCCAATGACCGGAACATGTGTCAGTGCTACGTGAATGTGTGATGCGTTCATAAGGCTCCCTTATTAGTAAGAGGTTTTTTCTCGTATCGAACTGTCTAAATTATCAGGATATGATTTTGTTGTCAATAGAATAGATCGGAGAACAGCTATTGCATCTTTACCATTGCAACCCGTCAGACCGCCAAAGGGGTCACATAGTTTCAATCCTTGTTTTAATGGAATCCTCATAGATACTTCCAGCCACCCAACCCCAGGTCATCATTACAGCAGTTTCAATCCTTGTTTTAATGGAACCCTCATAGATACTGTATACAGAACTTGCATAGTTCCATTTTGCATAGTTTCAATCCTTGTTTTAATGGAACCCTCATAGATACTCTATATGTTCTTTCAACTATGCAAAGCTCAGAATTGTTTCAATCCTTGTTTTAATGGAACCCTCATAGATACATCTCGCTCCTTGGGCATCTGCTAATTTACTTGAAGAGTTTCAATCCTTGTTTTAATGGAACCCTCATAGATACGGTGCAGCATTTGGATTGCTGTATTTTGTTCTCATAGTTTCAATCCTTGTTTTAATGGAACCCTCATAGATACAGATTAGAAAATAAATTAAATGGGAGGAGAAATGAAGTTTCAATCCTTGTTTTAATGGAACCCTCATAGATACTATGTCATTTTCCACCTCCTGCCCTGTGGGGCTGTGTTTCAATCCTTGTTTTAATGGAACCCTCATAGATACTTATGACGTTGAAATTGAGGTTAATACTGAAAATGTGTTTCAATCCTTGTTTTAATGGAACCCTCATAGATACCTGTCTGCCTGTCTGCAAAATTATTATATATCTATGTTTCAATCCTTGTTTTAATGGAACCCTCATAGATACCTGCTTATAAGGGGGTTACATGATCTCACCTGAACCGGTTTCAATCCTTGTTTTAATGGAACCCTCATAGATACGGAGTAGCAGAATTTCTTATGCGTAATGACGATGGGTTTCAATCCTTGTTTTAATGGAACCCTCATAGCCTCAAAGGTAAAGTAAATTCCATACCCCAGGGCAATGAAAATTCCATAGTGAAAGTCAGTATATATCAGGTAGTGATTTGATACAGATCCTGTAGGATTCCTCCTTGAATGAGACAAGGAGGGG
>JADLDG010000076.1 GCA_020846775.1 Nitrospirota bacterium | reverse complement strand
CATGATATGCCAGATTATCGGCTTTCCTCCAATCTCTACCATCGGTTTTGGCCTCACACTTGTTTCTTCCGATAATCTTGTTCCAAGTCCGCCTGCGAGAATAACTGCTTTCATTTATCTGGCCTCCCATATTTATTATAAGTCTTGATACTCCTTCTGCATTTTTTCAACAAGGTCGGATTTTGTCATATTTTAACACAGATCTGACAAGGTTTATTTAATACTATGACAGGGATATGCCACCCTAATGACGAAGACTTTGAGAAGAATATGGAGGAATGCCCGATGATTCTTCTCTTTAGGTCATGAAACGGAATCCGGTATGTCCATGGATTCCGTTTCACAATGTCTATTTTCTTGAATTATTTAGGACTGATTAATGAAGAACCGGGGGAGAAGGAATCTTTGCTGGTGCAACATTCAGAAAACGATCCTTTGCAGGAATACTCGCGGCATCTCCCGGAACATCCGGTCCAATAGGAGGCCACACTGAACTTCCCCACCAGGAAGGTTTTGAAGATAGATATAATGACGCCGGAAGTGAAGTATCATTGGCGCCGCCTTGACAGCCTGGTTCTCCACTATCAGAACACAAGCGTGTCCCCTTAGTAACACTGTCCCAATTGTAATGACGAAGCATTGTGGAATTTACAAGTGGATCGTTTGGAATACTACCATACGAGAAATCAGCCCCAACTGAATAAATAGCCTTATTTGCGGTTGATGTCATATTTTGAAGATATGTTGTTTCATACCCATTAGTACCAAGCACATTACCTACTATATTGTACCACTGGGAATATGATTCCAAATCAAATATCCAATTTCTTGACCCCGATGATCCTGTTTCATTTGTTATTTTGTTCCTATAGAATGTATTTACACCACTACTACCGTGATAAAGGTCATTTATTATTTTAGATTCAAAAATGTTTCCTTCAAATAAATTCATAGTACTATATGCCCCGTGAAACCATACTGTTGCACCTGTATAACCATTTGCTCCATGCGTAGGAGCAGTGAAATAATTATAAGCAAATACATTACCCTCCGCATTTCCATTAGTCATTATAAACATAGCACAATCATGTATTATATTATCTTCAACCAAGAGGGCTGTATTTCTAACCCATATCCTTAGTCCATATCCTTCCATTGGCTGAGCTATTTCTGTGGATGCACGACCATGAATTTTATTTCCTCTTAGTGTAACCCGTGAGGTTTGGTAAAGATTCATGAAGGTAAATTTGACACCATGAAGTTCCACATGATACATCCAGCTATTCGCAGACCATGACATGTCCACCAAATATGCGATATTAGCAGCATAGTTTTCTATCGTAAATCCTTCTAAACCAATCCCTTCAATAATATTTGGCAACTTTGCTACCTGAGGACTGTAAGTTGAATTATAATCCCACATTAAAGGTATATTAATAGTAAAAGTGGTTGATGATGGTACAGTAACAACCTGAACCATTTGTCCAATAGTCCTTGTACCAAAACGACCTAAATACTCACCACCACCTTCGCTTCCATTATTGTCTACTCTTGGGGGACCAGTCGTTGACCCCAACATATCCATATGCACCCAATCTCCGGCAGAAAAACCATGAGCCGCAGTTGTGGTAATTAGAGTATCTCCCTTGACTGGGTTACCTGTTATGTTTTTCCAAGTTACTGTAGATAAATTCCAATCAGAATACTGTGAACCTGTTTTTATTACCTTATTACCATAAGAACTACCGCCGGAACTAAGTCCAGTACCTACCTCAGGTTTAATGATTGTTAACCCCATACCTGCACCACGCAATGTAATTCCTTTATTAATAACCAGCTCATATTTTGTCTTATACGTTCCAGCAGGAAGATAAACCACCTGACCTACAGGACAATTGGCGATAGCATTATTGATAACAGTAGAAGCATCAGTTGTACCATTACCATATGTGCCTGCATCAATGGTTGCACAAATAGTGTTTCGTACAGGTATGTCTCCACTTACTCCTGCATTACCTTGCCAAGTCACCCTGCGGGCGGGAGGAAGCGTATATGCATCTGCGATCGCTGCAAGTCCGGTCAGTATCACCAGGAAAAAAAAAGTAAATACTATGAATACAGCTCCAAACTTGTCGCTTTTTACCATAGTTTTTTCATGTTTCATTTGCTATCCTCCGCTTTTTATTTTTTTGTATCCATCAAAAAGGATCTTTCATCATTTTGAATTATAACAAAGAAAAAATCAAAATAAAGTGATTCTAATCACGATAACTATTCAAACGGCACCTGGCGACATTCTCCAGCATGCGTATTCTTGAGCTGTTTGTCAAATAAGAGTACTCTGCCCAATAAACAGATGGGCGATGTTCATATAGCCGTCGCCCTGTTTATGGTAATGGGCGGACGCGGATAGTTTAATGCTGCAATAAGCAGGATTATCCACAAAAGGTTCGGACCTGTAAACATAGCTTCTGTCCAGTTATAGAGAACGGCAACAACTAAAAAAGAAAACCTAATTATTCCGAAGCTATTTCCTGACAAAAGTTCCTTCTTCAACTTACTGCCCGTCGAAATAATCATAGCAATTAGCAGGCTCACTCCGATCAATCCGCTGTTCAAATACATTTCCAAGTAGCCGTTATGCGCTTGATTAGGATGGAAATAATACTTCATCCACATACGTTGAGCGCCAGGCCCCAGCCAGAAGCTCTTGTAACCTGTTCCGATAAGGGGATTGATTGGCTCCCTCAGCAAGTCAGCCCATAGATCGGTACGTCCTGTCAGGGTCATGTCCCTTCCAACCATTTTTACTAATGCGTCAAGGAGACCCGGAACGGAGTATAGGAAGAGGACCAGAAAAACTGTTACTAAAGTGTACGTTCCGAGATTATTAATCTGTCTTTTGGCAATGGGGCGACGCATATAAAGAATTATGCCAACCCCAAGAATTATAGTTACAAGTGCAGTCGAGCTGTTCGTTTCAGCAATCAACCAGGCAATCATCAACAGCAGCACAGCGTTGCGAAACCATTCCGCTTTACTGGTTAATCCGCTGCCAGCAGTTCGCATTTCAATTAAATCCCAGACAAAGAACACACCACAAATAGCAATAACGTATCCAAGTTCATTTTTATTCGTTGTGATTCCACAGTACTCAGGTGTCCACGTCCAAGGATTATAGTATCTGCCGATATCTGGAAAATACTTTACAAATAGAACAGAAAGCGGTATTGCTATGTAGGTGTAACGGGCGAATACAGCTTTGAATGCACTGACTTCATTCTTTTCTGTTAGAATAATTAATATCATGACAACATTTCCTAACTCCTTAGTCCATCTCTTAAAGCTAACGAAAGGATAGTCAGACCATATAATACTTAAAAAGCAATATAAAAAGAAGACAATAAACCAGCGGTTCGATGTTAATATTTTGCTCCAGGCTTCTCTGCGTCTCAGCAATACAATAAGTCCCGCAATAATAAGGAGCAGGTATACATTGCGATCTAATGGACTCCCCTCGATGTAATCCGCAGGTGAATCAATTTGTATTCCTGATCCTAACCATAACGATATAGGTCTCGATCCTATCATCATGATCCACAGCAGTGGAATCCATAACGCATTTGATGTCATGGGACGCAATTTTCGATCTCTGGCAAAAAGCCAAAGAATGAAAAGCAAATATATAATTAATGCTACTTGTGCTGGCATAGTTTACTAATCTCAGTTCAATAACAAGAATATCATATTAAAAACGTCTGGATTTTTTTCAAGGACTTATCTGGTTAAAAATGCTGTCCATGATTCTGGATGTAAGGATGATCTCACGATAGGGTATAGGTGGTTCCGTGTTGTCTGCAATAGACCGATAGAATGATTCTATCAGGAATTTCATACCGGACTTCATGTGAAAATCCATTTTCAGGAAACTGTGCATATTCTTAAGAAAGTTAGCCGCATACTGAGATGAGAAATCAATAAGCGGGATGAATTTTTCCAAATAACTTTTGTGTTTCGATCCCTTGATTTTAATAAGCGTTTGCTGGTCATGGTCCATCATAAGGCCATTCCGTGTGCCATATATCCTAAAATGGCGAAGAGTCGGGCGCATCTGTGTTGAGAACGTAAAGTAAGCCGTTGTGTTGCGGTCATTGCTGATAATGACCCTCACCTCATCAATAATGTCTAACTCGCCCATCCCTCTTAATAGGGGGCTCACAAAACCATTTGCAATCACGACAGGATCGTCATCAGGCATGAACTCCGCGATCCTGCTGATGCCATGGCTGATGTTGTTCTGCATCAAGGTGCCGGGCAAGGCCCTTACCCAATGCTGTTTATCGCCCAGGAGGGCTTTTGCATATTGCTGATCGCCGAGATCGTAGCAATAATAGCTTTCCATATGAACGGGAGACCCGCCCAGATAACCCTGGTGTATCAATTCGCGCATCCGTCGTGCTGCATGCGAATACTGATCGTCGTGTCCTGCAGTAATCTTCAGTTTTTTGGCTGTTGCGATCCCGATCAGTTCCTCGGCCTCGGCCGTATTGACGGCGAACGGCTTTTCTACATATACATGACAACCGGCCTCCAGGCACATTTTCCCCAGAGCAAAGTGACCCTGAGGTGGAGTTGTGATATGAACAACAGTGGGCCTGGATTCGTCCAGAAAACGACGAACATCATGAAAGTATCTCTCGACATGAAACCGTTCAGCAAGCTGCTTGGCCATCAGCTCTTCCCGGTCACAGACACCGACAATCCTGCAGCCTTCAATGCGTCGGATCTGCTCAGCATGGGAATCAGCAATTTTTCCGCATCCGATGATGCCGACATTAATCATTTCCTTACAGCACACGCTTTCTGGTATTCACAGTAGCGCATTGCAGCTTCCTTGAATCCCACCTTTGGTTTCCACTGCAGTAAGCTCTTCAACTTTTCGTTGCTGTAACGATTTCCCTTCCAGTAGTTCGAGCACATCTTTCGATTGAATACTGGTGGCAACTGTACCTGCGACCATTTTGAGTAGCTCTCCCAGAGATGACAGAACTGGTAAAATATCCTGTAGGGAACAAAAACGGACCTGAAATCCGCAACATTCTTCTTGTAAATGCCCAGAAATTTTCTGCTTGTCGGGAGGTCGTCATCAACTACATTGAAAATCTCGCCGTCAACTCCTTTCACTATACCTGCACGTACGATGGCCTCGGCGCAATTGTCTACATAAGATAAAGGGATTCTGTTGGATCCTCCTAAATGAAGGAAAATACCGAAAGTTCCGATTCCAATTCGTCCGTGGATCCCTTTATTGCCGGGACCGTACACGACTCCCGGCCGAAGGATTACATAAGGGAAATTGAACTTTTTACAATACTCTACGGCTATCTCCTCTTGCCTGACCTTTGCATAGCAATAGGCCTCGCCCCTGGCCTCTGGGCCGGTCTCGATATCGCATGTTTCATCGAGTAGTCCGCCACGCTTTAATTTCCAATTTGAATAGACTGAGAATGAGCTGATATTGACAAAACGTTTGAGTGCACCATGGAGCGAAGCGCCGACCAGAAGATTCTTTGTCGTCACAACGCTGTTCAGGTACGCGTTGGCAAAGGATTTGTCTCCACGTCCTGCCGCCAGGTGATAAATGATTCGAGCGCGCCCGGTCAAGGCATTGCAGTCTTCCTGAGACAGTAAATTACCCTTGATCACCTCGACCTTAGCCGCCTGATGCGATTCAATAACCCTCTGCAACGATGTCAAGTTGCTCGACGGACGAACAAGACATTGCAAATCCAGAAACCCGTAATCCAGAAGTGTATCTACCACTCGTGAACCAATAAAACCATTAGAACCTGTTACAAGAATCGGATCTGAATAGGTCACTATAAAATTGGAATTTGTCATAAAAACGTTTTCTACTTAAAGCGACTTAAGTGTTTGTAGTGTTATTTAACGATGTATTTTTGTTTCACAACATCAATACCGAATAGCGTTAGCAATCTGCCAATATGATCGAAATACTTGATCAGGTACTTCATAAATATGTGATGGCGTATTAAGAAAAGAAAAGGCAGCAACACTGTATAAACCGGAATAATGATGAGCGACTTGATGTATGCAACAAGATTTTGATTGTAGGCGATCTTACCCCGCAACAAGGCCCTCCTCAGCAAAAAGGACCTTTTGAACCGTTCTGGAGGTACGGTTTCATAAACAGGAGCTTCTGCGCACCAAACAAATTTGCGGCCCTGACCTATCATCCTTCTGAAGAAATCTCTATCTTCACCACCGCTGCCGAAACCCGGATCAAACATATTTTTCTTCCCGTCAAATAAATCCCTTTTAAACAGAACATTTCCAGTCCGTGTCAAAGTCCATGGGAGTTCAGTCCCCGTTGCATGCAATGGTCTTTCATGAAATTTGCCTTTTATTATCCACTTGGGAGGTTTTGTTTCATATAAAGGTAAAACAGGACCAAGTATTCCATCTGCCTTAAATGTACAGTAAGCCTGAAATAGTTCAAACAACCAGGTTTGCACAGGGAACTCATCATCGTCAATGCAGGCTATGAGGTTTCCTTCAGCACACTCAACTGCCCTATTTCGAGCACGGGCAATGTTCTGCTCCGGTTCGACGCAATATCGTATGTCTATGTCGGATGCCTGGCGGAATGACTCTATGACTGGCAATGCCGATTTTTCCTGATCGTTGTCTGCAACAATGATCGAATAACCAAATAGCCCATCGGTGCGTTGATGGCTCAATTCAATCAGCAACCGCCGCAGGAGTTCCGGCCTCTTGAAAGTGCATATACAGACGTTGATGTGATCACGTCCTACAGACATTTTATATTTGGCGTTGTTGATTCGAAGTGTCCCTTCTGAAAATGGTCAAATTATATATCGGAATATGTACCCTTTTTCAGTTGGCGCAGTTTGGCAAGATAGTCATCGCTCATCAGGCAGGCATATTCCTTCTTATTAGCAGGATGTGTCATAACTTCAACTGTTGCTGATGCTGACAGCGCAATAATGCTTGCGAGTTCGTCACTCTGGAAGCATGGCAATAACCCGAAAAAATAATCTGTTATACGATACCTGTTCGCAAGCCATTTGTCGACCAGGTTCCGATACGATCTGTTCAGGACACCTTTCTCGCCAGGCCAAAATGAGAAATTCCTGCGAATCCTTTCGCCTGCGGGGATCACCCCGTCGAGCAGAATATTGGTACAAAGGTGTTTGTGATGGTGACCGTCAATATGGGACGGTGGTCTTCCATATAGTCGTCGAAATTCCATGACCTGGGCCTGATATACATAATTAAACTGTTTCCTCAAAAAGGGGTTATACAGGAGCAGTGCATAGCGGTTCATAGTCAGGAACCGGACGATACGATCGTGATATTCCTGCAACATCACAGCCCGAAATTGACCAGTAAATCGCTGGCTCAAATTCAAATGGAGTCCGACGTCGATCCCTGCATCTTTCGCAATCTGGGCAGCTCTATCGGAATCTTCCATAAATACCATTGCACTTACTGAAGTAATCCTGCCCTCCTGGTAGCACGACATAGCAATATCCGTCTCCAATCGAGACCGTCCCCAGTCATCGGCATTGATGATTATCATACCAGCACAACAAGACCTTCTTCTCGTGATCTCCTGTCGCTTCTAGACAGAGACAGCGAGGGCCCCCGGATCCTTAGCCCTGTTCGATCAATTTTCTCTGGATTAGTTCACAGGTAAGGATGCGGTGTATCTCAGATGTGTAATTTCCCTTGCCCTCCGTATGACTCCGAACCATCATTTCCATCCGCCGACCGTCAAGGTAGGGCCTCGAAAGGGTGAGGGGATCAAGCAAGATTTCTTTTACATACTGGGACAATTTATCACGATACCATATCCGGAAATGATGAAACTTGTGTCGCCCTAAAAACAGTCTTTCAATATGAAATGGTGCAAAAACATGATCAATCTTCGCCACCCACTGCGGCATACCATAATCATATGCATATTCCGCCTTGAACGTAAACTCCTCGTAACGGTTCCGGCATTTAGTTATAGCCGGAAGCGGGTGGTATAGAAGCCCGCGATCAGTTGGTATCCTTGCCAACTTAGCATTTCCATCCGCGATGAGGCGTAATGACGGCACTTTGCTCAAAAGAAGATCCTGCGGCGCCTGATACATGAGCGAGACAATATCATTATCAAGATAAGGCGACCGCATTGTAAGTTGCGATAACTCCACTGAGAGTCGTGAATAATGGTGCCAGGGGACCTGCTTGAATGCTATAAACGACACAAGGTGACATTGCCGCTCACTGTCGTAAGTCGTTGATGCCGCTCGAACCTGTCTGAAAAATTCAGGCGCTAATAGCCCTTCGCTCAGGGAACCAGGCTTAAATGCTATGTTACCTCTCAAAATTTCAGAACCGTAGTTCCCTGTCATACGAACCGGTGCAATCTGTCGTGCGATCCTGTTGACGTAAAGTTCAACGGATCCAGTAACGTCCATTGCCCCGTCAGAAATATATACGGCCTTTTCGGCCAGTTTCGAAAACTCCGAATAAAATTGGGGACCAACGATAATGGTTTCATGAGGTTGGCTGCAGACCTCTGCAACCCGGCGTGCAATCCTGACATCGGTACAGTCACGATACGTACCACCGAACGTATAACATGGAAGGCTCCCTGGAAAGAGCTTCGCCCAGGCCATTATCATTCGGCCATCCAGGCCTCCCGTTAAGGACATGCCGACTTTGTTCTTTCCGTGAAAATATCTTGGAAGAACCTTATTGAACGTTTCCTTCAACCTGTTATAATACTCTTCACCTGCCAATAATGGCTGCTTCTCCCAGATATCGGGGTTAAAATAGCTTGTCTTCCTGATGCGGCCAGCACCATTAAATTCCCACCTCGATCCACCGGGAAGCAACGATATGCCCTTAAAAAGAGACCTGTTTTGCAGTACGCAACCGCAGGAAAAAGTCTCTGCCAAGCCCATGCTGTCCAATTGTCGAAGTTCTGGTAAAACCTTCAGAAGTGATTTTGCCTCTGAAGAAAAAAAGAGACTGTCAGTCTTCTCGTGATAATAAATCCGATCTGACCCGAACCGATCATTAAATATTATGACGCTCTGCTTGCGGAGATCAACCAGTACACCGCTGAATCTGCCGTTAAGTCTTTCAAAGAACTTATGACCAACTTCTTCATATAGATGCACCAGGTAGGAGGCATTCTCTGCATCAAACTGATGCCCCTGAGCCCGGAGGCGGTCCGTCTCAAATATGTCAGTAAAGTCTTCACCAGAAAAAATCAAACAGACATCGTTGGTTTCGTTCCATACCGGCATACAATCTGTAAACGATCCTGAGCGATTCACCCAACCTGCGGACAGGCCAAGTCGTTCATTGACATAGGTTCCTGATGTATAAGATGGTTCGTGAATCATACAATCCAACATCTGCCGAAGCAATGATGCATTTTCCTGAATCGAACTTTTACTTATTATCCCGACAATTCCCGGCATTTTCCTCCCGCTGCTTAATATTTATTTTCTATATCTTTAAGTTTATTTATCGGGCCTTATAGATCAATCATCTTTTTGAAGATTTCTACTTCCGTACTTTTTCTCATTCCATTTATTCCGCATACCAATTAGATGAACGACCAGTTTCTTCGGAAGCAATTCTGCTAAACTATGATGGAGACCCAGCCTTAATGCCAACTTGCCTTTTAATGTCAGGGGAATATAATATCGCGGAATCTCTATCCTCTCAAAACCACTGGTTCGCTTAAATTCAGTTAATGTGTCAGCCCCCTTACTGCCATAGACATATTTTGCATATACGAGATGAGGAATTTGCTTTTGCGCACACACTTCCACAGCTTTGGCTATCAAGCCATTGGTAGGTGCTTTATCACGGTGCTTCATCATTGAAATAATCTGCATTATAAAAGCAAATTGCCCGTAATTTACCAATCGAATAAATCCAATCAATTCGTCGTGGTAATAAGCACCAATAAAATCGCTTCTATCAAGATATGTTGAGTTCTCCCTTTTGACAGTATCAAAATCTTTTCCATAGTGCCAAAATGGCTTACCTTGTCTTACAGGTGACTCATTATAGATACCCATTATCCCATGAACGAGTTCGTCGCTGAAAGGAACAACAGTCACATTAACTCCCAGTTTTTCTACCTTCCTGAATTTATTTCTGGCCTTAAATCGTATTTGCTCATTCCACCAGTGCTCATAACTGGTGATGGGAAGCGCAGCTATATTGTCCCATTCCATATGATAGTCATTAAATAGTGGTTTAACTTTTGGAAGTCTTTGCCAGAAAGTAAAGATATCAGCTTTAGCTCGTCTCGACTTAAGTTCAGCAACTAACGCCGACGGGTTCTTCACATCGGAATCCCATTCTTCCTTGATCCTGGCTGTTTTAATAAATTTACCAGTTACAACTATATTCATATTTTCAGCTATTATAGCCTTAACTTTGACTCGCCGGCCTTTTACACTAATTTCGTCCGCATATTCGTTCATGAACAGAACCTCCCTGTTTTTGCCGTGACAAATTCGTCTATCATAACGAGTGATTAAATAATCGTCTAAAGGATTATCTGAAACTGCCAAGCATTCTAAGGGCCAGATTTTTTAATCTGTGCATCTGCTCCTTCCGGCGAAACTCGACAAGTTCTCGGGGTATAGGCCTTTCCACTCTACTCAGAAACGCCCAGATATATCCGGAATATAGAAACAATCCACCCAGAACATAAGGTTTTGATTTCATCTGGTAGAGACTTCTGAAGACTTCCCAAAGTGGATGCCCGCCCAAATAGTAATCTTGTTTACCGAATCTGAAAGATGCAGCAAGTTGCCTGCTCTTGCCGGTACCGATCTTTCTGTGGTGAATGCATACCTTTTCAGTAAAAGTCCTTGTCTTCCAGCCTCTCATGCGGGCAGTGGTAACTGCGGTCCAGTCTATCCCTCCACCCTTGATCGGTTTATATCCTCCTATAGACTCAAAACATACACGTCTGAATAACTGGCAAGCTCCAGAGACATGCTCAATGCTCGTAAAACGATAATCATACTGACGCGAACCTTCCCTGAAAGGGGTCCCGCCGACTCCCAGTTGAGAATCCTCGGCAAATTTCCCCATCAAGTAGGAGAAGTAGTCAGCCTCAAAAGATATGTCAGCATCCAGGCTGCCGATGATATCGTACTCAAGGTCTTGAACCCTGGCATATCCGGCATTAAACGCATGAACCTTGCCCGCAAAATGACGCTCAGTACGCTCAGGCATACGTACCAGTTCTATCCATTTGTTCTCCGCAGTATAGTTCTTGACTATATCATCGGTTCCATCTGTTGATCCATCACTTACAATAACCCATTTGAGTGGTGGAACAGTCTGAGCAATCATGGACTTTAAT
Organism: Nitrospirota bacterium; assembly: GCA_020846775.1. Taxonomy (NCBI): domain Bacteria; kingdom Pseudomonadati; phylum Nitrospirota; species Nitrospirota bacterium. The sequence goes on along the minus strand of JADLDG010000076.1, from coordinate 530 downwards.
GTCAATTCAATAAATGCTGCTTCATTCCGAGCGGGTGTTATGAGAACATATGATGGCAAATGGTTTTTATTTATCTGTTGCACAACATCAATCCTGTTGAATTACTTCTGATCGCAGCACCTCCGCCTGCTTAACCTGTTTGACTTTCTCGAGAAGCGTTGCGAGAGCCAGTAGCATCCATGCCTGTGACCACCGCATATACGGAATCTTGTTCTTTAAGTAAGGAAGAACCTGATAATAGAAGTATCCCTGCTCATCCCTCATGTTTTTCATTGTCCACTCGAAGATTGAAAGGGCTGCCTCAATGCTATCCTCAGCCAGGTCTTTAAGGATCAATAAAGTGATGATACTTTGTGCTGCAGAATGAATGTCAATGGGATATGTACGGTTGTGAAAATACTTAGGTGCACTATCTTCCCTGAAAAAGTGCTTACGATAATATTCAAGACCACGGCGCAGATGCGGCTCAAATTCAGAGGTCCCGGCGTTTTCGCCAATTGACCTTAAAGCGCATAGGTTATAACCCGTAT
>JADLDG010000075.1 GCA_020846775.1 Nitrospirota bacterium | reverse complement strand
CATGATATGCCAGATTATCGGCTTTCCTCCAATCTCTACCATCGGTTTTGGCCTCACACTTGTTTCTTCCGATAATCTTGTTCCAAGTCCGCCTGCGAGAATAACTGCTTTCATTTATCTGGCCTCCTCTCTAAGCATTGCATCTCCACCGTGTGTCCATCACAATAAGGATAGTGAGCATCACATCATTTAGCCACGTCTCGCACCACATTTTAACGTCTCCCTCAAGGAAACACAAGGCCATAACTGGCAGATATCAGACCACATTTTACAGATGGCTGTGTCCACTTCGCAGTCTGTATTGATAAATATGCTTTCCCTTGCCTCATCTTTAACAATACAGTATAGTGAAGGAGTTTCTGGAGACTATCCGCTGTTAAACAAAAACTATCTTTCGGAAAGTATCCCATCATGTCATCACCGTTCATAATAATAGTCCGTAAATATCTCGGCGTCATCTGCCTATGTGTCATTACGGTTATTCTCTTTGCCGGACTTTGGCCAAAAAATTTCCATTCAGAAAACGATGTTGCATTCCTGCCGGATGGGAAAGGTATTCGTTATTCAAGAAGGGGGATTATCTACACAAAAAATATGTTAATGAGACGGTACGCTCAACACCAACCAAGTTCTTTAAGCATCGAGATGGTAATTGAATCAGATAAAGAATGGAATAAATCCGTACCGGTTATTCTCGCGATAGACGACGGCCAGCCCTGCGAACGCCTTATTATTGCGCAATGGAAATCAACCTTAATTATCCAAAACCGCCTGCGGAACTCCTGTCAATATGATCACACAAGTCAGATCGGGATCGGGGACACCCTGCTTATTGGAAGATCGCGATTCATCGCCATCGCTTCTGACAAAAGAGGTACAGCAGTTTATATTGATGGCCAATTGAAAGAGTGGCGCAGAGATGTCTCACTTCTGGGCCCCAATAAAAATGCCTTTGGCCAACTGGTCATTGGAAACTCTGCTGATGGAAAGCGGCCATGGACTGGAATAGTTTCCACTCTCGCAATCTATGATCAAGCGTTGTCTCCCGAAGAAGTTCAACAACACTATGACACTTGGAGTAATGACGGCAGTATTTCTTCGACTATTAGAACTCTTCCTATGGCTCTTTATCGCTTTGATCAACAAGCAGGTTCAGTCGTAAGGGACCATTCCGGGCTGGGAAACGATTTGGACATTCCTGAACACTTTACCCCTCTCCGACGCCGTATGCTGGTCATACCCTGGAATGATTTTCGCGTGAATCGAAGCTACGCAATAGATGTTGTAATTAACATTTTAGGTTTCATTCCATTTGGCTTCTTTATTACCTGGTATCTTTCGGAAAAAAGTGTAACACGTGTTCGTATTGTGGTAATAACAATGATTCTCGGTATCGGTACCAGTTTTTTCATAGAAATCATTCAGTCTTATCTTCCTGCCAGATCGTCTCAACTCATGGATGTTATCGGCAATAGCGGTGGAACTATGCTGGGTATTACTCTGTGGAAAATATATTTTTCCACTCTGTTGAGCGCAAGGGACTTCCAATTCTGATCGTTGTACTTACAACTCTGAGTATCGCTTTTTTTATAAATCAAATCCTAAACACTGTGCCACCTATACCTGAAATTCAATCTTTAAGTTATATGTAAGCGATCCATTGCCAACATTGTGAAAGCCTGATACTCCGTTTAGTTATAAAGTCACCATCTAAATGGTAATACATCTTCATCCGTTCCTGTACGTTATGGATGAAGTATAGGCGCATTTGGCCTAGGACTATTAGGGACGCTTCCACCAGTGAGTGGATGCGGATAGGCGTAAGACGTGTATGTCCATCCTGATTTAGTACCGCAACTTGTTGATGGATCGTGAGTACAATAATCCCGATTTAATTGGAAATAATTAGGATAACCATTTCCAAAAGTTATGGTTTTGCCACTTCCATCTTTATTGTTATACCAATAGACAGGGGAGCTTTCCTGTAAAGCCCCGCCAGTTCCATATTCCATTCCTCTCCCAGTTTGATCGCGGCAAGGCCATCCATAGGGATTACTTCCGCCGTCTACTTTGTCTACTGTAGCCAAACAAGTAGCGGTACCATCGGTTCCAGTAGGACAATCAGAATTAGAAGTACATACAACTACGCATGACCCCTTACCCGTGCAAGCGGAGTCTCCAGGATAAGAACATACAGCGTGATCCCCTCCTGAGCAGTGATAGTAAGTGCTCGTATTACAAGCTCGAACAGCACTACCATTACACATGCCCCCAAGAAAACCCGCACCCACATCAGTTCTCCAAATTTGAGGCCATGCTGCTGAAAAATAACCACCGGATATTGTGTTGTTATAGACTATGTACCCTCCGCCCCTCAATCCCATCGCTGGCATATTGGAGCATCCGCTTGCGGTGCAATTAAAAGTGTTCTCGTATATTTCCATTATTCTGTTTCCTCTTGCTGCTTGTGTGCTACCTGTATCGTGCATCTGAACAGCACCATTGGTAATTGTATTATGCCTTACAATTAACCGTGCTCCATGTTCCGTGTCCGTAACCTCTCCAGTGGCACCCCCTGTCCATGTAAAGGATGAATCTTCTATAAATACTCCCCAATCTGTTCCATATTGGTCTGTTGATCTCCATGTCGAATTATTTCCTGCTAGTTTAAGGAGCCTGGAACCTGTTACGTTACTCGACCATGTAATATGGTCAAAGAGTGCTTTAGGATGCGATGGAATATTCCACCAGGGGTCAAAAGTAACGGAGTGCGAGTTGGTATTTGTAAATTTTAAGTGGTCGGCCCGAAATGAGTTCCAAATTGATGTCCCATTACCAGACGCTCTAATATATTGTGTCTCCAATCCGCCGCATGAACCACCACTTCCTGTCATTCCTAAATCGTGTAATCTAAAATTGCCGCTAGCAAGTGAAATATTAAACAAACATGAATTATTAGCTGTTAACACAGTTGCATCTTGACCATTACCATATATTTCAATTCCTTTTGTTACATTCACTGATGACGACCATGTTGCGCCGGAACAGTTAAGATAAATTTTATCTCCTGCACTTGCGGAATCATGAGCTGACTGAACATTAGCCGCTGTACATGATGTTACTGGATAAGTGGCTGAGTATCCAATTCTTGGCAACAGCACTAATACTATAATGAGAAAAGTCTTTTTCAAACATTGTCCACTAATCTCCCCGATTATCATTTTATTTCCTCCCCCATAGTTTCTTAAAATATTTGATGTTCGGTTAAACATGCAACATTTCACCTTACTTAGAAGATGAACTTTTTTCAATCTCTGATATCATACCATAGAAAAAACTAAATAAAAGTGATTCCGATCACTTAAACCTGTAGTTCTTAATGGATAATCAGTTCCGCTGATTAAAGCAACATAATCATAATGTTGTACCGCATCAATTGCATTTTGAATCAAAGCAGGTATTGCCTCAAACATTGAGTATTCACCAAAAAACTGGTACTCGTTTGTAGAAAAGTAAACATTCCTTCCTCTGATTGATGAAAAATCGTTTATACAACTTTTGCAGTCAATGTGAATAAAGAAGGCTCAATCCATATTCGATAAAAATTCTATCATTTTTTATTAATTTTGCTGTTTTTATGAGCTAATAGTACGATAAGCTATTTTTATCTATAATCGCACCCGGTTTTTGCTAAATGTCAGCATCATTTCAAGCTAACCCGAATTTCGTCCAGTGCCTCGGCAACGGGCAATATTTTGGCACCAGAATACAGAGAATACTTCACAATTCTTTCAAAGAAGGAGGACGTACACCCATAAAGAGTGGGACTCTCACTAATATCATGAGTGGCAAATATTAGCCACCCCTTGGAGATGCTATTTTGATCAATAATATCTTCGACAAATCTCGGATTATCACGGCTTTTCTCCAAAAAGAACGCATTCAAGTAATTTAAATCTACCGTGCCAATATTGAATTTCTGTCCACCGCCTCGACAGCTATCGAAATATCTACCCGCTCTCCGCTTGGAAAATGGGCGTGGGCCTAAAATTGGATAAGAAAATGATCTAAACACGGCTCCGGGAACAAGATTATCGAGTGCACGGTTGTTATTAATTATAGACTCTTCGAAAACCCTCGGGCTTGTTTTCCAAGAATGACTGTGGGCGAACGTGTGACAACCTAACTCATGTCCTTGTGCTAAAAGTTTTTTTATGTCATCTGGAATGAAAATCATACCCGTAGACGCCTTTGTACCCATCAAACCCAAAGATGCATAATAAGTCGCTCGAAGGCCAAAACGCATTAGAATATCACCGCCTTTTTGTAATGCTGAACGCGGGAAATCGTCGAATGTAAACGAAATGAAAGGCAAAGTGTTTTGCATCGCCATCGGCCGTCTATAAAGGCGTTCAGCGACAAATCTTATGTAACGCCCCTGGGCACGAGACAAAAAGTTCACTAATTTCATCTATCTCTATCGTATGAATATTAAATATGACGCGAGGATACTGATACGTTCGACTGACCTTTAAATAAGTTATTCTTAATATCGCCATTTGTTGTAATTCTCGTATATTCTGTCGCATGCTCTGGTGTGGCTCTATAGGTCAGTGCTGCAACTATAAGAATAATCCATACAAGCGATTGCCTATTAAAGGTTGCCTCTGTCCAGTTAGAGACTAATACAACAATAAAGAACGAAAAGCAAAGCATGCTTAATCTGTTTCCACGTAAGAGCTCCTTCTTTAATTTACTGCCTGTAGAGATGAGCAGTGCCATTAGTAGTAACACTCCCGCTAATCCGCCGTTCAGATATGTTTCCAAAAATCCATTATGAGCTTGATTTGGATGGAAGTAATACTTGTTCCACATATATTCAGCGTGCGATCCAAGCCAGAAACTCTGATATCCTGTCCCGATAATAGGATTGATGTTCATTTTCAGTAAGTCCGCCCATAGATCGGTTCGTCCCGTGAATGTCATATTCCTACCTAATGTTTCTACAATCCCCTCAATAAATCCCGGCACTGAATAAACCAGAAGAACCACTAAACTTAGAATGAGACTGAAAGTACCAAGATATCTGACCTGACGCATGACACCAGGGCGCCGGATGAAAATAAGAATGCATGTTCCAAGTATTAGGCATACAAGTGAGGTTGCGCTGTTCACCATAAGCATTATCCAGACCACCATTATCAGCAACAATACCCGACTTAATAAATCCATCTTACCCGTCATTTTATTACTGGCAGTGTGTGTTTCGATCAAATCCCAAACTAAATAAATGCCGCAGATAAAAGCAATGGCCCCAAGGGCATTTTTCTCCAACGTTACTCCTGAATATGATAATTCCCACGTCCAGTTGTTATAGTATCTACCTATTTCCGGGAAATACTTTATGAACATTACAGATAGCGGTAAGGCTAAGTAGGTATATCGAGCAAATACGGCTTTAATTGCCTGGACAGGATCTTTTTCTGTAAAAATAATCAATACTATGATCACATTTCCAACATCTTTTACCCATCTTTTGAAACCAATGAACGAATAATCTGACCAAATAACACTGATGCCGCAGTAGATGATAAATAAGAAAAACCATCGGTTATCCGCTAAGACCCCCCTCCACTGCACATCACGCTTCAGGAGCACCATTAATCCCAATATTATAAGGATAAGGGAAATATTGCGATCCACAGGGCTCCCATCCAAATACGCTTCAGGGGTATCTATCACAATTCCACCGCCAAACCAAAGCGAAATAGGCCTAGATCCGATAATTGCGATCCACACCAGTGGTATCCATAACGCCCACGATGTCATTGGACGCAGTTTTTGGTCCTTAATAAAAAGCCACAAAATAAAAATAACGTAGATTGATAATGCTATTTGTCTTGGCATGACAACTCAATGTTATATTCTGGGGCAGATTTCATCTGAACAAAAATATCGTCCATTATTGTTGCTGTCAGAATAATTTCCTTATACGAAATTGGCAATGGAGCATTCTCAAGAATTGATCCGTAAAATGCTTCTATCAGGTATTTCATGCCAGACTTCATATGAAAATCCTTTTTCAGGAAAAGCTTCATATTATTCAAAGTGTTTGCGGCATACTGTTTTGCAAACAAGACTGGAGGGACAAATTTTTCCAGATAACTTTTGTATTTTTCTCCACTGACCTTAATGCATGTTTGCTGATCGTGATCAACAATTAGGGCGTTTTTTGGGCCATATATTCTGAATTGATGCAACACCGGGCGCATTTGTGATGAAAACGTAAAGTATGCTGATGTGCATTCATTCTCGCTGATAATTACTCTTGCTTCATCAATTATGTCGGTTTCATGCATATTTTTTAACAATGGGCTTGAATAACCATATGCTATGACTTTGGGCATGCTAGATGATAGGAATTCTGCGATACTGCTGATTCCATGGCTAATATTGTTGTGCATAAGTGTACCTGGCAACATCCTTACCCAATGCTTCTTATCCCCTAATAGCGCTCGTGCATAACTCTCGGAGCCAAGCTCATAACAATGATAGCTTTCCATATGAACAGGAGTACCTCCGAGATAGCCATTCTTGATTAACTCTCGCATACGTCTTTTTGCGTGGGTAAATTGATAATCGTGGCCAACGGTGATTTTCAATTTTTTTTCTGTTGCAAAGCTTATCATCTTGGCAGCTTCCTCCGCGCTGACGGTAAAAGGCTTTTCCATATATATGTGGCAACCTGCTTCTAAACATAACATTCCCAAATCAAAATGACTTTGAGGCGGAGTGGTAATATGCACAACATCGGGTCTGGCAACCTCCAACAACTGACCCAGATCATCGTAATAACTTTTTATGTCGAATCTTTCATATAATTGTTTCGCCATCAAAATCTCTTTATCACAAACACCGACAATTTGAGCGCCATCTATTCTTTGTATCTGTTCAGCATGAGCATCAGCAATTTTTCCGCAACCTATTATTCCAACTTTGATCACTTATTTCTCCCGACTAACTTTTGGTATTCAAAATAGCGCTTTGTAGCCTCACCAAAGCCTATCATTGGTTTCCAACCTAATAATGCTTTAATTTTTTTGTTTGAATACTTATTGCCTTTCCAATAATTCGACCATCTTTTTCGATTAAATGTTAGCGGTAATTGTCCTTCCGACCACTGCGAATATTTTTCCCATAGATAACATAAGGCGTAGCTTATGGCATGAGGAACATAAATCGATTTAAAAACACCTACGTTCTTTTTGTACATCCTGAGGAATTTTCTACTTGTTGGGAGATCATCATCCACAATATTGAATATTTCTCCATCAATGTTTTTTTTCAACCCCGCTAATATAATTGCATCAGCACAATTGTCAACATAGGATAACGGAATAATGTTTGAACCTCCCAGATGAATAAAAATACCAAATGTTCCGATCCCGACTCTTCCTGTTAATCCCTTATTACCAGGCCCATATACGACCCCTGGCCTGACAATCACGAAGGGAATATGATATTTCCTTCCATACTCCATAACCAATTCTTCCTGCCTAACTTTTGCGTAGCAATAAGCCTCACCAGTCAGGTGAGGTTGACTTTCTAACTCACACGACTCGTCGAGCAAGCCACCTCGCTGTATTTTATTGTTTGAATACACAGTAAAAGAGCTTATGCTTACAAACCGTTTAAGACTTTTGCTTTGCAATACTGCGTCAAGTAAGTTCCGTGTTGTCACCACAGAATTCATAAACGCGTCAGGGAATGATTTTTCGCCTCTCCCTGCTGCTAAATGATATATCACACGAACACCTTCAGCAACATGAATGCAATCATTGCGCGTTAGCAAGTTTCCTTTAATGATTTCGATCTTGGTATTTTTATAGGAACCGATGATTCTTTCAAGCGCCTTCATATTACTTGATGGCCGTACAAAGCATCTCAGATTGATATATCCATTCTTGAGTAACGTTTCAACTACTTTTGAACCAATAAAACCATTTGACCCTGTTATGAGAATCGGATCAGAATAATTAACTATAATATCGTTTCCGGTCATTAATTTCTCCGCGCTGAAATACTTTTTTTATTATTTCACGACATATTTTTCTTTAATAACATTGAACCCAAACAAGGATAGCATTCGACCAATATGATCAAAATAACTAATCAAGATTTTCATGAAAATATGATGCTGGATGAAGATCAAAAATGGTAAGAGTAATGTGTATACTGGTATCGCGATGAGTGATTTCGTATATGATGCAACACTATGATTGTACGGGGTTTTACCTCTTAATAAGGCTCGTCTCAGCATAAAAGACCTTTTAAATCTCTCGGGAGGTACTACCTCATATACTGGCGCCTCTGCACACCAAACAAATTGCCCCCCTTTACCAATCAATCTTCTAAATAAATCCCTATCTTCGCCACCACTACCGAACTCTTCTCGAAACCAATTATCTTTATCTTCAAAAATACTTTTCCTCAGTATCACGTTTCCTGACCTCGTTTCTGTCCAACGCAGGATAGATCCCGTTTCATGCGATGGTCGTTCATGAAATTTACCTTTAATTATCCATTTAGGGGGAGTTATTTCATAATAGGGCAATACAGGACCTAATATGCCGTCAGCCCTGAATTCGTGAATTGCCTTAAACAAAGTCAGAAGCCAATTGGAGTTTGGATATTCATCATCGTCGATGAACGCAATGTAGTCTCCGCGTGCATTTTCTACAGCTCGGTTTCTTGCGTGAGCAATGTTTTGTTCTGGCTCTAAATAATATTGTATGTCTAAATTGGATGCCTGTTTGAATGACCCAACTATATCTTGCGCCGACTTATTGAGGTCATTGTCTACGACGACTATAGAGTAACTGAATAGTCCATCCGTACGTTGGAACTCCAACTTGCGCAATAATTGCCCTAAAAGAACCGGCCTCTTGAAAGTACAAATACACACACTGACCTTAGATAGATTTTCACTCATTATTTATCAATCAAATCGCCTCGATTAGTGTCCGCTGAATAAGTTCACTTGTAAGAACATGATGAATTTCCCTTGTATAATTTCGTCTCCCCGCAGTATGATCCAGAACCATTTTATCAAGATAACTGCCTTTAAGGTAAGGTCTTGCACGAGTTCTATAATCCAATAATATGTCCTTAATATAATCAGACAACTCATCACGGTACCAGATACGAAAATGATGGAACTTATGCCTTCCAAGAAACAGTCTTTCGAGGTGTAATGGTGACACCAGGTGGTCAATCCTCGCCAGCCACTGCGGCATACCATAATCATAAGCATATTCCGCTTTAAACGTAAACTCCTCGTAAAGGTGTCGATATTTTGTGATAGCAGGGACCGGGCGGAAAAGAAGTCCCCGATCCGTTGGTATCCTGGCCAAGTCAGCATTTCCATCTGCGATAAGGCGTAATGACGGTTCCTTGCTTAAGAGTACGTCTGTTGGCGCCTGATACATGAGTGAAATAAGATCATTGTCAAGGTAGGGTGCTCGCAGGGTGAGTTGAGATAGTTCCACTGCCAGTCGTGAATAGTGGTGCCAGGGGACCTGCTTGAACGCAATGAACGACAATAGATGACCTTGCCTCTCTCTATCATATGTCGTCGACGCTGCTCTAACCAATCGGGAAAATTCAGGCGCGAATAGCCCTTCACTCAGGATGCCAGGTTTAAATGCAACGTTACCTCTTATAATTTCGGAACCATAGTTCCCTGTCATACGAACCGGTGCAATCTGTCGTGCGATCCTGTTGACGTAAAGTTCAACGGATCCAGTAACGTCCATTGCCCCGTCAGAAATATATACGGCCTTTTCGGCCAGTTGCGAAAACTCGGAATAAAATTGAGGCCCCACAATAATAGTTTCATGATGTTGGCTGCAAACTTTGGCAACCCGGCGTGCTATTCTTACATCGGTGCAGTCACGATACGTACCACCGAAAGTATAACATGGCAGGCTCCGTGGCAAGAGCTTCGCCCAGGCCATTATCATTCGGCCATCCAGTCCACCCGTTAAGGACATGCCGACTTTGTCCTTTCCTTGAAAATATCTTGGAAGAATACGGGCGAACGTCTCCTTCAGCTTATCGTAGTAGTCGTCTGCGTTCAACAACGACTGCTTCTCCCAAATATCAGGGTTAAAATAGTTGGACTTCCTGAGGTGACCAGCACCATTAAATTCCCACTTCGATCCACCTGGAAGCAATGAAATTCCCGTGAAGAGGGTTCTGTTTTGCAGCACACAGCCAAAAGAAAAGGTTTCGGCCAGGCTCGTGAGGGCCAATTGGCGAAGCTCTGGTAAAACCTTCAAAAGCGATTTTGCTTCTGACGAAAAAAAGAGTCTGTCAGCCTTCTCGTGACAATAAATTCGATCTGATCCGAACCGATCATTAAATAATATGATGTTCTGCTTGCGAAAATCAACCAGTACACCACTGAATCTGCCGTTAAGTCTTTCAAAAAACTTAAGACCAATTTCTTCGTATAGATGCACCAGGTAGGAGGCATTCTCCGAATCAAACTGATGACCCTGAGCCCGGAGACGGTCCGTCTCAGATACGTCAGTAAAGGTTTCACCGGAAAAAATCAAACAAATATCGTTGGTCTCATTCCATACCGGCATACAATCGGTAAACGATCCTGAACGATTCACCCAACCTACCCACAGACCAATTCGGTCGTTGACATATGTACCTGAGGTATAAAAGGGTTCGTGCATCATGCAATCTATCATACGACGAAGATCAGAAGTATTCTCCTTAAGCAAATCACTGCCTATTATTCCGACAATTCCAGGCACTCAAACTCCTCCGATATCTATACGATATCAATACAACGACATGAACTCTCTACGCTTATCAACCGCATGAAGGTGATACATTAATTATGATTGGAGCCGGCGGGAGGATTTGAACGCTCCACCTGCTGAATACAATTCAGCCATTCTACTATTAAACTACGCCGGCAGATGATAAAAACATTATAAACGTTTATTCGCAATTTACTCTTGCTTATTTGTATCATTGGTCATAAGTGTTTTTTCATACCAAGTTGATCGCATTTTTTTTGCCCAATCGAGAGCACTTTTCGGCAATAAGTATTTCACACCATGATGAAGTCCCAGTTTGATAGCAATCCTACCTTTCGCGTTCAACGGAATATAATATCTTGGAAGACATATCTGTTCGAAACCATTACGACGTTTAAACTCTGTAAGCGGACTGTCGCTGTTTTTACCATAGATGTATTTACCATAAATTAAGTATTTAAATCCTTTCTCACTGCAAATCTCAACTGCCCTGGACAGCAAGGCATTAGCCGGACGCTTATCGTAATGCTTGTTCATGCAAAGTACCTGAAGAATACTGGCAATCTCCCCCATGTAAACCATTTTTATAAATCCTACTAGTTCATTTTCATAGAATGCACCAATATATTCGCTACGGTCAAGAAGTGTAGCATAATCTTTTTTTACTACATCGGCACTCTTCCCGTAATGCCAAAATGGCCTGCCCTGTCGAATAGGAGTCTCATTGTTGATCTCGACAATACCCTGTAATAATTGGTCGTTGAATTGAACTTCTCGAATGATAAGCCCGCGTTTTACAGCCCTTCTCACGTTTTTTCTAACCACTTGAGATAGTCGTTGCTCCCACCACAAGGCGTAGTCTGTTGTGGGGATTGCAGCAACATTATCCCACTCCATGTAATAACTGAAGTTTGGCTCGATGTTTGGAAGTTTCTGTGCAAAAGTAAATATATCTGCCTTAAGTTTAGCCTTAATAATATTTTCGATGCATGCCTCTGGATCGTTAACGGGTTCACCTTCAAGCCAGTCCTCGTCTCTTACTAAAGCCATACTGGGCCATTTGCCAGCAACTACTATAGTTCTGTCACCTATCTGGACAGAGGGAACCTTGATTACACGACCTTTAACACTGATTTCGACACAACTACCATCCATTAATATATTACTCCCATTATTGCAACTTTTTTAAATTAAAAATTATGCAAGTGATTTTTGCAATTAGAATGATGTTAAGTAAGGGCAAAGACTTATATTTCCCGTCAGTCATTTTTCTTAATACGTTTCTAAAATAATCCTTTAATCGGCGCATCTGCTCTTTTCGGCGAAACCCTACCAACTCTTGCGGTATCTGCATTTCGACTCTGCTCAGGAAAGCCCAAAAATATCCTGAAAACAGAAACAGACCTCCGAAGATTATAGGCTTTTTTTTCATCTGATATACCGCCCGAAAAATCTCCCACAGCGGGTGTCCTCCCAAATAATAATCCTGTTTACCGAATCTGAAGCGCGAAGATATAATAGAACTCATGCCTGTCCCCATTAGTCGATGGTGAATAAAAGTTTTTTCTGTGAACGTTCTTGTCTTCCACCCTCTCATACGTGCAGTTGTTACGGCCGTCCAGTCGATTCCGCCACCCTTTATGGGAACGTAACCGCCGATATCTTCAAAGCATTTACGGCGGAACAACTGACACTGACCTGATACGTGCTCTATACTGACGATTTCGTAATCATACGCCACCGCTGAATCCTCGATAAACGCCGTCCCAGCAACACCCAGGAGAGGATTCTCTCCAAATTTTCCGAGAAGAAACTCAAAATGATCAGGCCCAAAAGAAATATCGGCATCAAGATTACCGATTACGTCAAATTGTAGATTTTTAACTTTTTCATATCCTGTATTAAATGCAAATACCTTGCCCGCAAAATGGCGCTCAGTGCGCTCAGGCATCCTTACCAGTTCTATCCATTTGTTCTCCGCAGTATAGTTCTTGACTATATCATCGGTTCCATCTGTTGATCCATCACTTACAATAACCCATTTGAGTGGTGGAACAGTCTGAGCAATCATGGATTTTAATGTCAATTCAATAAATGCCGCTTCATTCCGCGCAGGTGTTATGAGAACATATGATGGCAAATGGTTTTTATTTATCTGTTGCACAACATCCGTCCTATTGAATCACCTCTTGCGGCAACACCTCCGGCTGTTTAACCTGTTTGACTTTTTCGAGGAGCGTTGCAAGAGCTAAAAGCATCCATGCCTGAGACCACCTCATATATGGGATCTTGTTCTTCCAGTAAGGAAGAATCTGATAATAGAAGTACCCTTGTTTAGCCAGCATATTTTTAGCGGTCCACTCGAAAATAGCGAGGGCTGCGTCAACTCCATCCTCAGCAAGGTCTTTAAGGATTAATAACGTGATGATACTTTGTGCTGCCGAGTGAATGTCAATAGGATATGTACGATTGTGAAAATATCTGGGTGCACTATCTTCCCTGAAAAAGTGCTTACGATAATATTCAAGACCACGGCGCAGATGCGGCTCAAATTCAGAGGTCCCGGCGTTTTCGCCAATTGACCTTAAAGCGCATAGGTTATAACCCGTAT
>JADLDG010000074.1 GCA_020846775.1 Nitrospirota bacterium | reverse complement strand
GCCTATCGCGATAGACGGGGTTTTCTAACCCCGTTGTTTGCATGTTTGCCTGGATGTTTCACCGAGAATTGCTGGTAATCGGGGATCATCGGGTTTAATCCCCCCTTTAGAAAAGGGGGGAAGGGGGATTTGACAGGTTATTTAAAAGTGAAAGTATGTTATAGTACAATCCATGTTAACTCAGCTTATTTTCCCCCTGGACTTTGCTGATCTAAGCCAGGCATTAAAGTATGTCAACCTGTTAAAAGATCATGTTCATGTCTTCAAAATAGGTCTTGAGCTGTTTGTGAGTGCAGGGCCTGAAGCGATAAAAGGTGTGCTTGCGGCCGGCGGCAGGAGGATCTTTTTGGATTTGAAGCTTCACGATATCCCGGAGACCGTCCGGAGGGCGCTTAAAACACCGTATATTAAGGATGTAGAATTCATTACAGTCCACAGCAGTGACGGGCCCGATATGTTAACAGCAGCTGTTGACAGTGTCCCTGATAAAATTAAGATCCTGGCAGTTACAGTCCTGACAAGCCAGGGAGCGGAAGATATGAAAAAGATCCTCCTTCTAAGTGACGATGTCTCTTTAACAGATCTGGTAATTCACCGGGCAAAAATGGCAAAGGCATCAGGCTGTGCCGGCATAGTATGTTCCGGTCAGGAGATATCAGTTATAAGAGAACATTTAGGCAGAGATTTGACCGTTGTCACCCCCGGCGTCAGGCCGGTGTGGTCCCTTATTCCAGGAGACGATCAAAAAAGGATAGTGACGCCGCGCGATGCTTCCAGGCTTGGTTCTGATTATATTGTTGTGGGACGTCCTATTCGGGATGCAAAAGATCCTGTTGAGGCAACTGTAAAGATAATTGAAGAGATTAGTTGACCACAAAGTATATCTTGGACTTCATTGCATAGATTAGTCCTGTACACTTGTTACAGGGTGGGAGGGCAACAAGATTTTCATTGCCGGCCTTTTTTGTTTGATTCGTCTCAACACAAAAATTGCAGTAGAGTTCATCTGCTACAAATATCTCATCTACATTACGGTTTTCTAAAAGCGGTCTGAACATATCGGCCCCTGAGTTTATGAGTATTTCCGTCTGTCTTCCAAGTTTCAGTTAGTTTATCGGATATGGCAGAAATGTACTTTAGGTTTGCATTATTTCGAAGAACTTTTCAAAAAAGATTCCGGCACTTAAGTTTAGAGTTTCTATGTATGCAGGTGTATCCGAAATTATTTCGCTGACATTAATATAATCAACCCTGGATAGTTCTTCTCTATATTCTGATATCCACTGGTTAATCATTTCCTTTGTAACTTCAAGATGAAATTGTATACCATAAATCCTGCTGCCGATGCGGTAGGCCTGGTTTGGGAATAGCCCTGAGCCGGCAAGCCGTATTGCACCCCTGGGAATTTCAAAGGTATCTCCATGCCACTGGAACACTTTAAGCTCCTCAGGAAGTGTTTTGAATAACGTGTCCCGCCTGCTGTCGCCCGAGAGGCTCAGCTTATACCAACCGATCTCCTTTTTTGTTCCCTTGCTTACTCTTGCCCCGGCTGCCTTCGCAATCAATTGAGCACCGAGACAGATGCCGAGGATCGGCATATCGTTCATTACAGCTTTCTTAATAAAGATGTCTTCATCTTTAAGATATGGGTACTTGTCTTCCTCATAAACATTCATGGGTCCGCCAAGTATTATAATGCCGGAGAACGCACCCGGATCATGAGGGACAGGCTCACCTTCAAAGAGTCTGACATACTTACATCCGATGCCTCTTTGTGACATTGCATTTGCAATTGTGCCGAGGTCTTCACATTCAATATGCTGAAGTACAATAACTTCCAACACCCTCACACCTCTTTATAAACCGGAAACAGGTTCTTTTAATGTAATTGAATACCGCTCGTGTTTGAATGGATGGACAGTCGGATATTTCTGGAATAACCAACCCTTGAAGATTTCCTTACCGCCCTCTTTTACCTCGACCTGAATTGCAGGATTACCCAGTTCAGCAGATTCAGAAGAATAAACATTATCTTCTATCACAAGGTCTGGCAGGAAAGTGCCAGTTTGAACCTCAACATTACTGCCCGATATTGTAAAATTAGCCCCAATTGGTACCTTGTAGTCCCTGCCATTCATAGTCTGTTTATCCATTACTGATATTATGACCCCCTTCCATTTGCCTTTAATCTCTTCGGAAAGGACAATCTTCATCTGTTCTGACGATGGCATCTGAACATCAGCATGTGACGGCATCATTGCCTGCTGCTCATGAGCACGCGGTTTCGGTTGTTCCTTCTTAGTGCATGCATTAAGACCAATAATGGAATTGATACAAAGTGTAAAAAGTATTATTTTATTGATAGATTTCATGCTGTATATTTAACTCATTATGGCGGAGAGGGTGGGATTCGAACCCACGGTGGAGTTATTAGCCCCACAACTGCTTAGCAGGCAGCTGCCTTCGACCGACTCGGCCACCTCTCCTGGGATGCTTCGCATCACCTGTGGCTTATAGCTTATAGCAAATGGCAGCATAAAGCGTGTAGCTTACTATTGCCTATGGCTTTGGGCTCTTAGCCAAAGATGAGCGAAATGAACTTAATTGTTTTACTAATCTTTCAGCTTTACTTTCAATATCCAAATTCAAATCAGCGGTAATAATACCATAAGTTTCCGCTAAATCAAAACCTGCAACAGTTTCATAAACAGATCGAATTGATATGCCCAGGAATCTGGCGAATTCGGCATCTGATGTGTCTGCAGAGCCTTCAGCAATATTTAAAACAATCGAGTTTAATGCACGATATATCTGATCGGCAAGGCCCTTATCGGTTATGTTCTCAGAAACATGGTCTCTGCAAAATTTACAGAATGCCTTTGCCTCATTATATACCCTAAAGGACTTAAACCTGAATGGCATAAGTTTCCCTTGTCGGCTATTGCTAATGCAACTTTTATCAATTTATTATAAAGTGCAATTCCCCACTTATTGCCATTAGCTACAAGCCATTAGCTATAAGCCATTAGCTATAAGTGAAAATTGCAAAGCAATTTTCCTGGCGGAGGGGGTAGGATTTGAACCCACGGTGCTCATCACACAACGGTTTTCAAGACCGTCGCCTTAAGCCACTCGGCCACCCCTCCTTAGGCTACGAACGTCATAAATGACTTTCTGCGGCGTTGGACTCCTCAGGAAATCTTAAAAAGTACGCCTCCGGTTTCCTTCGTCATCCGCCTTGCAGAAAGCCATTTCTGACGTTCTCAGTTACTATGTTATCCAGTTACGAATCAATCCAGGCTTCATGTGATCCTTTCCATGCCCCCCATGTAGCTCCTGAGAGCTTCAGGTATTATTACTGTTCCGTCTGCCTGCTGATAATTCTCTAATATTGCCACAAGTGACCTGCCTACTGCAAGCCCTGAACCGTTTATCGTATGGACATATTCCG
>JADLDG010000073.1 GCA_020846775.1 Nitrospirota bacterium | reverse complement strand
CGTACTGCCTCTTCCTTGAACTCCTTACTATGCTTCCTATGACCCTTACGTTCTTCCATTTCACACCTCCCAGGTTAATTATTCTACCTAACCCTTCAGTGTGTCCGCAATAGCGGGGGAAGATCAGTGCGACTTTTTGGGGGCACAGCCGCCGCTCTTGGGCTACCAGCTATTGAACCGATCGGGACAGCATTTGATTCAGCTTTTGGTTGATGTTCTCCCGTAATACCGCTAACAGTTTCAGTCTGTTGTTCCGCTTTTTTATTATCAGTTTGCACTAACGAATTCTGAGACTCAAGTGGGACACGCAGCTCCGTTTTGCATAAGTCAAGAATTTCCTGAGGTACGCTCCAGTTTTTGTCTTTAAGCCTTTCAATATCAGATGCCTCAAGAACAAGCTCAACCCAATCTTCCAAGTCTTTGTATTTCACTATCAGGGACTTCGCCAGCATTTTAGCGAGCTGACTCACTTTCAACTCATCTTGATAAATCAGGATATTGTGAATCCTATCCCAGAATACCGGATGTGCCACTGTTTTAGATTCGTAAATGGCTTCCGTCTCAAGAACGAACTCTACCTTAATTTCATTCATAGTAATAGCCTCGCTAAGAGATAAGAGTTTTGAAAACACGTTCTCTTTACTTAACCGAGCATAGTCTTCTGGAGTTCTTTCTCTAAGCCATGCGGCTATCATTTTTACAGCAGCTTGAGTTATATATCGTTTGGAATCGAGAAGCTCATAGTCCCCGCAATTATCGAGATCTTCAGTAACCGATTCAGACAGGAGTGGCACATTCAACGCCTTATAGAATGGCAACCATTCATTAAATGCATCTTTCCTTGGTCGCCAGGCGAACTCAACATTGGCACAATTTTCAAAAATGTGCCGTAACTCACCATCATCAGGTACCACCATCTTATCACTTGTACAAAATGTGTCTGACTGAGTGTAGAGCATTATATTTTCTGAGAAATCCTTCCACCAATCAGGGCGTTCGTCCTCCGGTGTCTGAGCTATGGGTTTCAGCTTTTTGTAAAGCCGTTCAACTATCATAACCTGCTGGGTTAGATTCTCAAGGGGGGCATCTTGGAGCTTAAGCCACTGTCGCGCAAAGCATTCAGTATCTACTTGTTCCTTGATGCCAAGCTGTTCAACGAAAAATTCCTTAAGTTTCGGATACTGATTCTGAAGATAGGCAAAATCATCCCCGAGAATATCGTAAGCATCTTCCCATACACACTCTCCACTCTTAAACCACATTACGCCTTTCTGATCACCCTTTTTTAGAATAAGAGCTTCATTAATAAAAAGAGTTTGAATATCTTGTGGATCCCGGGCGATTCTGACAGATAGTTCTGAATAAACTCTTTCCGCCATATCTGGGTCGGCAGTAGTGTCGCCTGCTGTATCCTGAAGCAACCCAAGCAGTTCTTTCACAGTCACTTCTGAACGTACCCCCAGAAACTCCAGTACATTCTCAGTCAGAACACCTTTAAAATATGGGACTGTATTTCCCAGGATTTCCTTGACGCCCTGCGTGAAAAGAAAAGCCTGAGATGGTCTGACATACCCCTTGGTGGTTGGAAACCACGAAAGTTTACGAAGCTGTTCCAATACTGAGCTGGACAAATATATAGTACCTGTCCCATGGTTTTGGTAGGTTCCTTTAGCAAAAAAACCTAGTTCGTACAGTTTCTGCTTATTTTTGTAATAAGAAGGGTCAGGGATATCCAGAAGGCTAAGATAAGAAATCAAAGCCTGAGACAATGTTTTGCTGACCTTACCTTCTTCGTTTGGCTGTATAAGTGAAGATGGTTGTACATATGTTGATATTTCTGTATCATATGTTCGCGAATACGCTGCATGGGTAACACAAGTGGAGGCAAGTTCTTTTTCTGATGATAGTTCTGTTGGGACTTCATAATATTTGTACTTAATTTTTTGAAATGCAGGATAAACTTTTATGTTCAATTTGGTTACCCATTCTTGAGTCAAAGATGGATATGCGTTAGCCAGTGCAACAAAATGGGAACGGTCTTCCTTTAGAGGCCATATATGTTGCCATCCAGCTTTTGGATTGTAATTCTCTGGAACCACGATGTCCTGTATTGGCAGTTTGCGGGCATCTTTTAGCAAAATCTTCCGACCATCAGACAGTATAATAGGTAAATCTCCCCATTCTATTTTAGGCCCGGCATGAGCCTCTAACCATTTGGCGGCTTTAATAATTTGGTCCTCGTCAAGTTGTTCATATGTGATAGTGAGTTTCGCTAAGATATCTACGCAGTAGTTTTCAATAGATAAATCATACACACAAAGCACTTCTGTAAGCCATTTATTTAGCACTTCATGGTCGTTTTGCTGATCAAGAACATGCTTCAACTCAGAGTGCAAAAATGCTATAGGTACAAGCTTAGATAACCAGACAGGAACATGATTAAGAGTATCTTGTTCCGTCTCATCAAGAGGGAAATAAATAGGTTGTTCTTTGTCACATGATAGCCGTATTTTCATCACATCATCTGACACAGGAATTATTGGAAGAATGTAAAGAGTAGCAGGCTTGAACTTGTTCGTGCTCAAGTATCGAAATAGATCAACGAACCAAGTCACAGAGTGCTGCCGAACCCAGACGGAGTCCTCTAGACAAGACACTACCTCCAACGATGATAAGGGCTTTACACCAATAGTAGTTAATTGTTTCGCAAATAATTCTATTTCTGGGCATACAAGTCGAGTCTCTCCGCGTATATAATCCGGAAAGTCTTCCGGAGACCCTAAGACTGCCCTAAAATCCTCAGCTGAGAGACGAGCTTTAGTAGGCTGGACAAGGGAGTTGTCCGGCAGAACGAGCACACAATCCTTACTGGCCAAACATTCCTGTATTGGCTTAATAATGTACGATAAAAATGGATAGTGGCTTTCAAATGGGATAGAAGCATATGCCGAAATTTTCGCTTCGAAAGGAATTTCTGGAGCATCCATCAAAGCATGGAATGACTTTGCATATGTCTCGACAATACAGCCACGAAGCCATTTATTCCATCCTTCATCTTCCTTGACCCCCTCACGAGAACTTACTAGTAAAAAATCGGCATTGACGATAAAAGGAAGACCGGTTTTTTCCCATACAGGAAGATAAGCAAACAGCTTGCCTTCTTGAATCGTTTGCTCCAATGGAATCGCAACGGAAACTTTACGAAACTCGATGTCACGCCTTTTTTCGTGTTGAACATCATCAGGCTTTTCAAACTCTATTTCAGTCAACCAATACTGGAATGAGTAGAACGTCTCTTCACCAGATAGTGTTTCACGACGCAGGTAAGATAATTCAATCAGCTTCGACGGTCCTATGCTGCTTTTAACATGTTTTTCAATAATCACCTCGTATTCAGTATTATATTCGGGAAGGTGGACAGAGATTTCGATTGAACTCAGATTCTGTAGAAATAGAATTGTCTCTGGTGCGAAGTCGCGCAGTGCTTCAATAACGTTTTGTATATCTATTTTATTCTTATTGATAGGCATGATGACAGTAGTCTCATCTCTTTTAATCCATGCGGGAGGACATGTTACCCAACTAGGAACAATGTATCCAAGACCGGTTGTCTCATCATCTTCCGGTAAACAGAACTGAAACCCGTTAGAAAAAACATAAGGGCAGGTTGTGATACGAAAAACCGACTTGAATCCAATTCCCTTCTCTCCAATATAGCCTTGAGATTTGTTCTTAGTGGATCTCCCTACCTGGCAAAGTGCCCGAACATGCTTCTCCTGGAAACCTCTTTCATTGTTGTGTACTATAAGAACAGTATTTTGGTGCTCTTCAAGTTCCTCCTGGCGGAGTTCAAAACGAAGTCTCGGACGTATATCCGACATGTAATCATTGTCTTCTGCATTCTGAATCAACTCGAATATAAAATGGGTATCTCTTGAATAAAGATCGTCAGCTAAGGTTTTAATACTACTCGCGAGACTCTCTCGCGGCATGTCCCTCATTCCACTGTATTCCTGCCGAATGGAATTTATATAATCGCTCTTTGTCATAGGTTAAACTTCCACGACTACAACCCCAAAAGCCACCGGCTCGCTAATAATGTCAGCCTTTGCCTCAGATTCTGCTATATCCTTCATTCTTCTTTCAAAGTCTATCTCTGCATTCTTGATTTGCGACTGACGCATACGGCGAATATTGTCGTTGGTTGCATCCTGCAGCTGCTCCTGCAAAATGTTCATTCGTGCTTTATGACTGGTTTGTAAACTCTCCCTCCTATATTGCGCAAGAAGATAATTATGGGCTTGGTGCTCCGACCTTACTTTCGACCATAGGAGATGATGCTGTTCATCGAGAACATCGAAGGTTTCCTTCGACGGGAGATTTGCATCGGGCACAGGCACGGCATTATGCAGAGACTCAAAAAACTTATCCGTAAGGAGTGCATTGCTGCAGACTGGCTGAAAGACAACCTCATCACGCATACCGTACTTTTGCCATTTATAGATTACAAACGGATATATTCCTTCCTGGAAACGGTTGTCAGTAATCTTAAATGCTGTGTAACGGGCCTGTTTCCGTTCCCATGCCAGGGCTGCTTGGATGGCAACTGGATGTATTGGAGTAATGAAGGTTACACCCCTATTTTCAGATGCGTAATCAGCATCGAAAGTCATCTGCATATTGGGATTACTACCTTTAAGCCAGCGCTCCCATTCCCTGTAAAGAGGGGATGCCTTCGGCTGCAATTTCCTGAAATCCTCAAGAAGACGATTACGGACATCCTGGTTAAGCCTAAGGGTTTTTGTCTCTTTCTCCCCCAGGAGATACTCTTGCTCAGAGCCGGTTATATCCGAGAGATACCGGACAATCAAATTCTTAATGGAATCTGAGGAAATCCAGAAGTTGGAAGCCTGCTCAACCTCTTTTTCGATCTGCTGTTGAGGGAGTCTCAGTCCGAACAACTCGATCTGCTTTTCCTCAAGATCCGCCTGTTCCTTGATCTGCCGTATTTCATTGTCTGCAAGCTGTTTAAGTTTGGCCCTTCGTTCTTCTGCGGTTAGAGATAGATTTTCAGCAACCTCATGAATTTCGCTTGTAATGCGACCGAGTATTTCCTCTCCGCCACCTATTGCTTCATTGAAAACCCCGATCCTGAGAAGGCAACGCTCATAAATATCGGCATCTACTGTACCGGGAGTAATAAGGTTGTAAATGGCGATTGTATCGCTTTTTTGCCCGTAGCGGTCAATACGCCCTATACGCTGTTCGACCCTCATAGGATTCCAAGGCAAATCGTAATTAACCAAACTGTCGCAAAATTGATAATCAAGACCTTCGCAACCTACTTCAGAAGACAAAAGGATATCAAGCGATTCAGGCAACTCCCATGGTTCGCTGAATCGCTTTCTCAAAAGTGTACGTTCTTCATCGGGTATCCCCCCGTGGATAAGCCCCACCCGAAGCCCTTTTATTTGCAGATGACTAAGCAGATAAGACAATGTGTGCCGGAAACTGCTGAAGAGCAAAAGTTTATTGTTCGGCATTTTCTGTTTGCCTTCAATAATACTGAACAACGCCTCAAGCTTAGGGTCTCTGGGTGAGAGAGTTTCAACCTTCGAAATAATCTCGGTAATTTCCTCTTCGAACCTAGTTATGGAATCACTGTCGAAGGAATTTGAAACCTGATCCATCTCTTCCCATTCAAGAATATCTGTTTTTCGTGTTAAAATATCACTAAGAAATGGTGCTAGCCCAAAAAGGCAACTGGCGACCTGCCTCCGGATAGTTGTCATCATAAAGGCAATATTCTTGTCTCCATGTATTCGCCCTAGAATTCGGGACTGAAATGCCAGCACCCTATCATGCAATTCCCGCTGTTCCGGTGTAAAATCAACATTCACCGTCTCTGGTTTGCGGGTAGTGAACTTACCTACATCACGCCGCCTTGTACGACTGATTATGTTAGAAAAAGTATGCAGTTGTTCAGCTACGTGAATAAAGGATACTCTATTTTCCTGAAGCAGTTCGTCTTCCAAGGTAAAGTCATACAACGTCTGAAAATCCGGGTTATTCTGAAAAAACGTTCTGCCCCATGAGGTATTTGCAGCTCTGGTTAAAGCATCCCGAGCACTTGAATGCCACGCCGGTTTAGCTCCCCTTGCAGCATCTATAGCATGATTTATATAAGGATTGGGTTCTGCCATGTGTTCAAAGCTGGGATAGTCAATAATCAAGTCTGGGCGCAAGAGATTGAGCAGAACAAAAAGATCATTGATTCCCAACTGGATAGGAGTTGCGGTTGTAAAGATGACAGCCTCGGCATTCTCACAGAAAAACCGTACTCCCTGGTGGACATAAGTGCTGGTATTTCGCAAATGATGCGCTTCGTCAACGATAACGAGATCAAAATGTGGAGGCGGATCGAGCTCTGTCAGTCCTATAATCCTTTTCCGGCCACGGCCCCTCGTCGTGCCATGAAGCAGGTCCTCCCCGAAAAGTGAAAACGGGAGAATACATTTTGTATATTTATCAGGCCAGACCCCGTCCTTGTCTGTCTCGCTTATACAGTATTTTAAAGTCTGGCCATCAATATGCTCAAAATGTTCGTCAAATCTTTTCATATCCATTTGCCATTTGCGCTCAGTAACAAGTGGCTTAGGGCAGATAATAAGCACGGAGTTAATGTCTCTGCGTGCCTGCAATTCCCGGAGAATCAGCCCAGCCTCTATAGTCTTGCCCATGCCTACCTCATCCGCAATTAGCAGACGGGGCCGGTCTGATCGGATGAGTTTTAAGACGGGTTTAAACTGATACGGCACATAATTGATACGTGCTGCATGCAAAGAGTAAAGGTTTGCAATGCCGGGATGCCTGAGATGCAGGGCTGTAAGATAGGCATGAAAGTCATCTAGTGAAGCGATCTTCCTATCTTCACTTATTATTTTCTTCTTTACAAGTTGACTGGAGTAGTACGTGGCCGTATCGCTGTTATGGTAAATCACATACCTGTTTTCGGGCTTACCGGGTAGTATGTCAATAACAGCACCGCTTATTGAAGAATCGGCGAGCAAGATTACTATATCACCCTTGGCAAAATCCGTATCAGGCTGACTCTCCTTCTTAATAGAACCTTCGGGTTTTACTTCATTGACAGATGATGAATATAGGGCTTGTTTCCGGTCCCTCACTTTACTAATCAATCCACTGTCCGCTTTAACAACTTCAAGGAATCTTTGCAGTGTATCAAGATCTCGGTAGATATCTTCTTTAGGTATTTTTTGATTCGATAAATGAGCCCACCGATTCCGTATAGTTTGCATTTCTTTTACCCAATTCCGGGCTTCACGCGGCAAACCAGCCTTCTCGGAGATTACATACCAGTTTTTATCAATTACTCTCAATAGAGCGGCGAGATCAAGGTCGGACAGGAGACGTATACTTTTTTCTTCGACCTGTCGCTGCTGCTGAAATGATAAGGCGCTTATGACGTATTTCTTCCACCATTCTTTATCAAATGAAGGTAATACGGTCTGAAGGAACGACCTGATGTTTTCTGAAGTGTCAGTGAATAATAATTCGAGCATTAGTCCCCAGTCGCTCATAAAGTTTACTGTGTGGCAAGTCTATTCCACCTGTAATATTTCGACAAAATACCCCTTACTCCCAAAGGCTGTCAATGTGTTCTAAGGTCGCGATTATTCACTGCTGAAGCTATTTAAGTGATAAGCTTCCTTTAGTAATTGTTCAAATCTCATTTCTTGTTGCATATTCAAATACCGATAAGTACCGGTTCCCCAAACAACTCCTAGGAAGTTTTGTGATCTTATACCTCTAACTTGCTTTTCTAAAGGAAGTGGGCTAAAGGCTTTGAAGTATATTTTACTACCCGAAACATTTTTAACTTTTGATTTACCAAAATAAGTTAGAGAATTGTTAATTGCAGGGTATACAAAATATGCCATTCCATTTGCTTCGTGTGCTCTCGATTCATTAAAATTGCCATTCCTGAAATTCTGCCATGAGAACGAAGAACACAATGATTCCTCATCACATCCAGACGTGCAAGTTCCTTGGTCATCTACTGTGAATCTCCCATAACCAACAAAAACAGTCATATTCTTGCATTTGAATAGACGGTCATCATGCAGAACATTTTTGCATTTTCCTGACCAACCCTGGTTGTTAAAAGCAACTCTGATAATTATACTAATTTGACACCGTACCTTTTTTTATGAGCTTAAACTTAATGTTTAATGTACTGTGAAAAACGCACTACGTACACACTCCCACTGTTAACTAAGTTAGATTAAAATATAATAGCCAAAGGGTATTCCGCAGTCAATATAATGTTTCTTGTGTGGGGGTAGTCCACTTACATTTATACCCATTCCACCCATCATTGTGGCAAGCAATTCTTGCAGAAATATCTAAAATCATAATTTACCTTTTTTATATTAAGCATTCGCTTAGTCACTACTACAGGAATAACATACATCACTAGCAAACATTGCTTGCCGCCCGCAAAACCGACATTTTGGACGATTAAGTACATGTCCACTTGTTACTTCAGCAATTAAATTATTGTGTTTTACCTCACCGTGCCGAATGTTACAAATATCTTTATGCTTGTCTATTATTCGTTTCTCAAAACTGCGTCCGCAATAAGGACATTTCTTCATTACAAGATTTGATTTATTTAATGCTACTGGTTTAGCACTTATTGGCGGCTGACGTTCTGATATTGATTTTGTCAATTGAGATGATTCCTTAAGTTTCAGTATATGGCAAATGGAATAGTGTGTGCTAAGCTCTGATGCAGCCATCTTTTTTTTGCAATAACGGCATTTCCCTAATAATTGAGGTTCGAAGGTTATATTTCTTGTACGACACCTTTGATCCAAGTGCTCCTGTACACTTCCCTCTTTAATCTTTTCACGACATTTAGGACATGTCTTTTTTTTAGCTTTCTTTGATTGAGCATTCAATGATACTATTGGTTGCCCACTTTTTGATTTCATTAGATCTTTTTGAGGACATACAATATTTATATGATTAAGATACTTATAAGCTTTTATCTGCATCTTACAATAGGGACATTCATTATATTCTTTTCTTGAAAATACTGCAGGATTTATTGGCGGCTTTTCAATGATTGCATGATTAGACCGAATAGCTTCTGGATAAACCTGTTTAACTTTAATGTCCTGATTAATTGCTGATTGCTTGTTTACTGCCTGTATTACCTGAAGCATTTTCTGTGGGCTTTCATTATTTAAACTTTGGACTTGCAATGCACCCTGAAGATCTATTAAATGGTTTTGTGTAAAACGAAGTTGTTTATGAAACGGCATATCAAGCGTTATAATCATAGATCCTTCCGCTATCTTTGAATCTAATGCTAATAACAACGCTTTCTTACCATCTTCACTGGTATTGCAGACATGCTTAAATTCCGCAGCACAATTTGGACATAATGCAATGTGATTAGCTAGTATTTCCTTTTCTACAGCAGAAATAAATTGAACTGCTTCGAAATAGTCATATCCATCATTCAGTTTGAATGGCATTTCGTTATCGCATAGCTGGCATATTACGTTTCGATTTTCATTACTATTATGATTCCTAAGATATTCCTTTGCATGGGGGTCATTAGAAAAAGAACTAACGCGTACAGACCTTGTTCTTTCCTCATAAGTTTTATCGTCGGCCGTCATTGTCAGTTCTCTTGCCTTTTCTTCTCGACGGGTTATATCAAAGGTTTTACTTGTTGGCAATGGCTCAACATAGCCTGTTGATTTTGCCTTATCAAATAAATCCTGTGCTTGACTTATAAGCTGTCCCTTCTTCTCTTCTGGCAGACTATTAAATATCTCAACTAGTGCAAAAGGAATTCCAAGATGCTGAGCCATGTCCTCTTTTTTCTTGTACATTATCCCTTGTTTTTTAGCATTCTCTCCAAAACCAATTGCTGTCAACCATCCATTTCTGTCATCATAGACAAAATCAGGATGTAAGATTTCACGATATATGTCTTCAGGCTTATGAAATACTCTGTTTCTGTCAGGGATCCATGCTGAAGACTGTAGTTGATAGACAATTGAAGAGGGTCGTTCTCTTAAATCACGTTGCTGGTTTGGTCTGTACTGTGCCTTCAAAACAGACGGCGAAGCCTTTGATAAAGTTTTCCAAACAAGCAAACAAATGTCATGTTTCTTTAATTTTATGTACTTTTCAAGATTATTGATTTTATAATCTCTGTCTATTGCAGTATTTCTTTGCTTTGCACCATGAGTGATCTTTCCCCGATTTAACGGACACTAAGTTAGGTTAGGCTACCATAGCCTCCTGTTCAAAACATACCGGGGAACGATACCCCAGTGTCGAATGCCTTCGCACACGATTATAGAACATCTCGAT
>JADLDG010000072.1 GCA_020846775.1 Nitrospirota bacterium | reverse complement strand
GTCCTGTAAATCTCGGCCGTGGAGAAGAACATCCGTTCCTTGGCAGGGAACTGTCACTACCTAAACGCTACAGCGAGGAGATGGCCTGGGTCATGGACCAGGAGATTCAGAAGATGATAATTGATGCAGAATCAAAGGCAACTGAGATATTGAGTGGAAAAAGAGCTGCGCTTGATGCCCTTGCAGAAGCACTGATTAAGGAAGAAATCCTCGATAGGGCCGATGTGGAGAGGATAATAGAGGGTTCTAAAGAATAGGAGCATCCATGCCTCATTGATCATCATGGTTTTTTTTATCTTTCTTCATCTTTCTGGCCAGATTCAGACCTGCAGATGACAGACTGTGGTCCCGTGCCTTAAATTCCGGTTTCAGCGATTCTACTTCCTCCCCTAACTCAACATTTATGGAGGAAGATTTCTTGACTGCCAGCACCTGAGATGGATAGACGCTCCTGTGTCCGGTCATCAGGAAGCTTATAACACAGGACACCGCGCAATAAGGGGCTATTTTGGGTCCAAAGAGTTCCACGGCCAGAATACTTGCTGCGATAGGTGTATTGGCTGCCCCTGCCAATACACTGACCAGTCCAATCGCAGCAAAGGTGGCAATGTCCTCTCCCAGGACTCCGGCAAAGAGGCTTCCTGCGCTGGAACCAATAAAGAATATAGGGGTGATGATCCCACCGCTTCCATGAAAACAGAGGGTAATGCTTGTAAAAACAGACTTTAAGATAAAATCATACCAGGCCGCCTGTCCGCCCTGAAGATAAAACTCTATTGTTTCTAAACCGAGTCCGAGATATCTCGTGGAAAAAATGAGGGTAAGCATGACTATGATAACACCGCCTACCACACCTTGCAGCGGAGACCACAACCTGATTTTCCTGGACCCACTATCCACTATTTTCATTGCTTCTATCAGCATAAAGGAACAGAGACCAAAGAATATACCGGCAATGACGACTTTCATGAAAAACAACTTGCTGAAGACATGAACAAATTCGAAAGGATGATAAAAATAGGTAATACCCAGTGCCGACGAAACCTGATAGCTTATCAGGCCTGAGATGAATGATGGAAGAAGAACATCATAAAGTATACTTCCGACGAAGAGAACCTCCACACCAAAAATTGCACCGGCTATTGGAGTTCCGAATACAGATGCGAATCCCGCGCTTATACCGCATATCACCAGTTTTTTGCGATCCTGATCATCAAATCTGAAAATACTGGCAAACATTGATGAAAGCCCCCCTCCTATCTGGGCACAGGGACCTTCTTTTCCAGCGGAACCCCCGGAAGCAATGGTCAATATGGTGATGGCTAACTTAAGAGGGATGACTACCCCCCTTATTTTACCCGAATATTTATGAATCGCTTCGATCACTTTCTCGGTTCCGTGTCCCGCAGCCTCAGGTGCAAAATATTTGACCATGAAAGCGCTAATGAATAAGGTAAGGGGGAGGAAGAGAAAATAATAAGAATATTGACCGGTGAAAGCAATACTTTTATTTAACGAGATTATAAACAGAGTAGTTGCTGACCCCACAATGAGGCCAATCACTGTCGCAAGAAAGACCCATTTCAGGATACTGATGAATAGGACTGTCTGTTCTTCAATGCTCTTGTACATTATTTATCATTCTGTGAATAACGATTCAGTTTAGCATATTCTACTCATGGACATATTAATAAATTGCAGAATTCAGGGATCCCCTGGCTATTCTTTCCGGGCTATTCTTTAATGTACATGAAGTTCAATCAATTTTTTTTACGGCACTTACAAACAGGATTGATGGAAAACTTCGCTGGAGTTCCTTACTGTAAAAATTGGACATGTACACGCCTTTGCTGTAGCGAATAACCGTATCAGGCCTAAGATCGGTTTTGGGACCCGCGATCCACGAAATACCATCCTTATTTCTTACCTCAATATAAGTGTATGCAGAGACCTGGATGACCTTCTGAGCCACCCCTTCATTCGGAAGTTCCAATCCCTTCCTGCTCCGTTCTTCCATTCTTGTTTTATACGCACTGGCTTCAGATTTTGTTCCCCAGAATCCGATGTCACCGTCATCATTAAATGTGGAGTAATAAACACTGGAAAAGTAGCCATCCCTGTTGGTGCCTCCTAATATATAAATCCAATTCTTATATGTAACAGCGGCAAAGGTTGCCCTCGTCTGAGGCAAGAGGGTTGGCATCAACTGCCACCCGCTGAGTCCGCCGGCCGTATCAATTCTGCTCTTCTCAATACTGTCCAGATACTCCGGTCCTGACAGCCCGCCAAGAGAATATATATAACCGTTATGGACTGCTGACGCTAATCCATAACGGCCAACCTGCAATGGGCTTGTTGTCTTCCATGCCTTATAAGATTTCCCCTCTTTATCAAAGCCTGACCATTCGACATCAGTGATGCCTATGCCCTTAATCTGGTCGTGTCCGCCTATTATGTAGATGTTATTCTCCCACTTCTGGATACCATGAATGTAGCGGGGTATGGTCATTCTCTCTTTTTCTATACTCCAATCCCCTGTGTTCCCATCTACCAGAAACCCGGCCTTTTCAACACTGTCAAGCAGGGCTCCGCCATATCCGCCAAAAGAATAGATTTCATTGCCAACAACTGCCACTTCATTGCAGCGCCTGGGAATTACTAATTGATATTTTTCTTTTTCCCAGGCGCCAAGACTTCCATCTGACTGGATATGTGCCCTTTCAACTGAACGCAGCAGATCTTGTCCATAAGCACCTTTGCCTCCGCCTACCACGTAAATATAGTCCCTGTAGACTGCTGCCCCTATGAATCCTCTCTCCTCATTGAGTTTTGGCCCGGTTTGCCAGGGCCCCAAAGAGCCATCGGATTGAATTTTTGCATAAGCAGTTGTGTCGAGAAATGTCTTTCCATCTACGCCGCCGATCACATAAATGATACCATTGACAATGACAACACCAGCTCCTACCCGCGGCGTGCTAAGAGAACTCGTCTCTTTCCAATCGTTGATCCAGACCTTTTTATTGTGATTACAACCAGGAAGAAGGATAAAGAAGAAAAGGGATATTATAACAGATGTATAATGAGACAATTTAAAGTGCATATTATGCGGGCATAATAACAACTTGGAAGTTGTAATGTCAAGACAACGCGGGCAGTCAGTAATGATTACAATAATATTACATCTGACTTAAATTATATAATGCCACTTATTATCATCGCTGGCCTTTTTAGTTGCAACAGGGCAATGAGAGCATAGGTCGCCGCCAAGCATATTGTGGGCGTCACGGACTGCAGCAAGGGTGCTTGACCACGCAGCATCACTTTCAGTATATATACGGTTTGGTCCAAGCCGTGTTGTAAGTCCTATATTTTCAAAGACCTTGAACATGTCCTGCCTGATCCCGCACAACAAGACAGTTATTCCATTGTGTTCCATACGCTCCAGGAAGTCTTCCAGCAGGCTCAGACAGACCGCGTCCGGATTACGCACCCTTTTCAGCCTCAGCACTATGATGCGAATACCCTCAACGGTTCGGTGCTCAATCCTCAACAGCGCCTTTTCAAGGTTCTGAGCCGACCCAAAGAACAACTCACCCTCCATGTCATATATCAACATGCGGTTGCAGTGAGGATCACCGTGCATCCTGTCCCGAATTACCCTGTCAGAGGTAATTATCAGTTCAGTAAGATGCATCATTGCAGCACGCGGCACATAAAATATAAACGAGAGGAATGTACCGATCATTACGCAGAATTCCACTGATACTGCAACAGCAGAAAAAGCTGTGGCCAGAACAATGCCTGCATCAAACCTTGTGGTTCTTATGTAATACTTAAGCCTTTCATAATCAAGCATTCGCCATGCAGACACAATCAGGATCCCTGCCAGGGTTGCACGCGGTATATATTGTGCGAGAGGTGCAAACAACAGGACGAAGGCCCCCACTGCTACAGCGGAAAACACACCCGACCATTGTGTCGCAGCACCGGCATGGTGATTGATGGCCGATCTTGTAAGTGATCCTGAACCGGGAAAACACTGAAAAAAACTTCCGGTGAGGTTCGCCAGACCTTCACTGAGGCATTGCTGGTTAATATCAAGTTTTTGTTTGGTGTTGGCGGCTATAGCCTTTGCCATTGAGATCGCCTCAAGCAAGCCCAATATAGCAATTGCGAGGGCACTACCTGATAGTTGTCGCACCTGGCCCCAGTTACCGGACGGAATAACAAATGACGGCAGTTCACGCGGAACTTCGCCAACAACTGCAATTCCATGCTTAATTTCAGCGCTATTCGAACTTTCCTGAGCCAGATCAAACCCCCATACAATTGCTGCAGTAATAATAATAACGATCATTAACTCAGGTATCTGCCTGCCTATACGGCTGCTCAACCAGCGTATGCTTATAATAAACACTATGGTGCCTATTCCTATCGCCAGTGTCTGCCCATCAATAGGACCGCCCTCGGTTATAGTCAGATAAAACCTCTTGACGAAGTGGTCTTCAGGTACTCCGCCGCCTGAAAGTCCAACCAGGTTCTTGAGCTGGTCAAGGACAAGAAGGACCGCTGCCCCGGCTGTAAATCCTACAATCACTGAATTCGAAATATAGCGTGACAAATCGCCCAGCCTGAATAGTGTAATGCCGATCTGTATAAGTCCTATAAAAAGGGCAAGAAGTACTGCCATCGCAATCCGGTCTGATTCGGCAAATGGCCCAAGTGCACTGAGCAATGCGATGGAAATAGCATTGGTAGGACCATTGATAAGGTGTTTGGATGAGTCAAAAAGGGCGCCTACCGCAGTCATCACAATGGCCGTGTAAAGACCGTATTTAACCGGGATGCCTGCAATGGCAGCATATGCCATTGCCTGAGGTATTGCAACAGCAGCGACAGTCAGCCCTGCCATAAGGTCCCTGTAGAATAAGTTAGGAGAATATTTCCTGAGGGAATCGAGTGCTGGAACAAGCCTGAACAGGCGATGAGTCAGGAGTCTGTATTTCATAATGTCAGGGGTTAAGCCTTGCATTATAGCATTGCAATGCTATAATGCAAGGCCTGTGACCACCCTTTTTAATAAATACTTCCTTATCTTTATAATTGCAATACTATCCTTTGCTTACCCTCCATATCTATTTGCCAAAACCGCTGCAAAGATATCATTCTCGTCACAAAACTTAAAACAGGGAGAGGTACTGCTGGTAAATGTTGAGGACACGCATGGGATAAAGATGCTGTCCGGGTCCATGTTTAATAAACCGGTCAATTTCTATAAAAATGTCCGGGGCAGTAAATATTCAGCATTGATTGGAATTGACATGGATACAAAACCGGATCGTTATAAACTCACACTTACTATTGAGGACAGAAATGGGAAAACCAGGAAGGAGTATCAATTCAGGATTAAATCTGCCAATTTCGGGACACAGAAGCTAACCCTCCCCCCGTCCAAGGTAACACTGGATGAGGAAACATTAAAGCAGGTAGATATTGAGAAAGAAAAGATTGGAAGGGTATGGGAGATCTTCACAGAGGACCGTTTATGGAATGGCAAATTCCTACCGCCTGTCGCAGGAGACATGTCAGATGATTTCGGTTTAAGGAGGATCATCAATGGGGAACAGAAAAGTCCCCACACAGGTGTTGATGTTGATGCCCCTGAAGGTGCACCAGTTAAGGCATCAAACAGCGGCAGGGCCATTTTCAAAGATGACCAGTTCTTCAGTGGTAAGACGCTGATCATTGACCACGGCCTCGGCCTCTTCACAATGTATTTCCACCTGTCAGAGATTCTGGTTGAGGAGGGGGCATATGTTAAGAAGGGAGAGGTTGTTGCAAAGGTCGGCAAGACAGGAAGGGCAACAGGACCGCACCTTCACTGGGGAGTCAGGCTCAACAACGCAAGGATAAACCCTCTGTCCATCATAAACCTCAAGTCATTGGAGTGAAACTACCAGCTCAATAAATGGATAACAAGTTGTCACAAGAATCGAGTCTGTCATCCTGAACTTGTTTCAGGAACTCAAATGCTGCAGCGTTAGAAGATTCTGAATCATTTTGCCGGAGTGGCCTTAATGCATTCCATCTCGAGTTTGAGAGTTATCTCGTCGCCGACAACCATCCCACCGCTGTCCAGCAGTTTGCTCCAGTTCATCCCGAAGTCTTTTCTGTTCAACTTTCCCTCTCCTGTAAACCCTGCACGCGTATTTCCATAAGGGTCCTTAACAATACCGTTAAACTTCCCAGTCAGTGTGACCTCTTTGGTTACACCCAGCATTGTCAGATCACCGATTGCAATAATGTTGCTTCCCTCTTTACGCGAATACTTCATCTTGTATGTCATTGTAGGAAATTTCTCAACGTTAAAGAAATCTTCATTTTTGAGATGGTCATCCCGCTTTTCATGCATGGTATTTACCGATGCCGTGTTAATTACAGCTTCTATAGCCTTAATCTTCAATCCATCAGGATCCATTTCCACGAAACCATTATAGTCTGTAAACCGGCCCTTTGTCTTTGAAACCACCATGTGGGCAACACTGAACTCTATAGAGGAGTGATCCGGGTCAATATCATACCGGGCAAGCTCAGCCCTGCTGATACCAGAGCCAAAGATTAGAAAAAAAGTGAGAAGTAACAAAACACCCAGACTTATTTTAGATTTACGAATCATTTTCCCCTCCTGATGAATTGAATAACTATGAGAATCAAGCGCTGGGCAGACTTTACCTGCCAAAAAAGACATTATTGGCGGACAGCCTTCTCACCTCATGGCTTTAGAAGGAATGTAACAGAAAATAGAGATTAATGCAATGACTTGCGCAGCAGATACCGAACCTTTGAGACAAGCAGACCCAGAGCCAGCTGGCCAACCGGGTATTCACTGGCAGCAACATCTGCTCTTTTTGTCTGATTCACGACAGCATCATCTGCTGTAAGCAGGATCACCGGGGTCATTATCCCCTTCTCCCTAAGTGCGCTCAGTGTTGTTAATCCGTCCATCAACGGGAGGATGACATCCATGATAATGACATCGTTTGGATGCTGTTCCGCCTTAGACATCCCGTCCGTACCGTCACCTGCAATATCAACAAAGTGACCGTCCATTTCAAGCCCCTCTTTAAGGGTTGATGCAAGAGTCTGCTCGTCTTCCACTAAAAGAATATTCATGTGTCACCTCCATATACTTCAGCATGCTTATAACTGACTGTACTGAACAGTTCAGTTAATTCATGCATATTACCTCAGGGCTATCAGTATACAGGGTTAAACATTAAAGATGGATTAAGAACAGCAACTCACTCATTACCTGTTTTAGGGAGGTTTTTGAGCGACCGCTGCAGCTCATCCTCCGGATAGTCAAAATCCTTTAATTCACCGGCCATGTATTTCTGATATGATGTCAGGTCAAAATGTCCGTGCCCGCTCGCATTGAATACTATTACCCTGGCCTCGCCGGTTTCCTTGCAGCGCAGTGCCTCGTCCATAGTTGCCCTGACTGCATGCGCTGTCTCAGGTGCAGGGAGATGCCCTTCGGCCCTTGTAAAACTAAGCGCTGCTTCAAACACCGGATTCTGATGGTACGCCCTTGCTTCGATCAAACCAAGGTCATACATGTGGCACACTATCGGGGCCATGCCATGATAACGAAGGCCTCCTGCATGGATAGGGGCCGGCATGAAATCATGACCAAGCGTAAACATCTTGATCAGCGGCGTTGTACAAGCAGTATCTCCGAAATCATAACGATAAAGCCCTTTTGTCAGAGTAGGACAAGCTGTAGGTTCAACGGCAATCACCTTAATATCCCTCCCGTCAATGATCTTATCTCTCACAAAGGGAATCGCCAAACCTGCAAAATTAGATCCTCCGCCCGCACAACCTATGACAACATCCGGATATTCTCCGACCTTTTCAAATTGTATTTTCGTCTCAAGTCCTATAACTGTCTGGTGAAGCATTACGTGGTTTAACACACTACCCAGAGAATATTTGGTATCATCCCGGCTTGCCGCTTCTTCAACCGCCTCGCTAATGGCTATACCAAGTGAGCCTGGCGTATCAGGATACTTTTCCAGGATTTTCCTTCCTGCAGCGGTTTCATTGCTCGGGCTGGAGATACACTTAGCGCCCCATGCCTCCATCATGATGCGGCGATAGGGTTTCTGATCATAACTGACCCGCACCATATAGACCTTACATTCTATTCCAAAGAGATTACAGGCAAAGGCAAGTGCACTCCCCCATTGACCTGCGCCTGTCTCAGTTGTAATTCTCGTGATACCGGCCTTTTTATTATAATATGCCTGAGCAACGGCTGTATTCGGCTTGTGGCTTCCTGCAGGGCTGACCCCTTCCCATTTGTAGTAGATCCTGGCAGGAGTACCAAGGGCCTTTTCCCAACGTCTCGCCCTTACAAGAGGGGAAGGACGCCACAATCTGTATACATCCCTTACTTCCTTTGGTATCTCTATGAATCTCTCCTGGCTGACCTCCTGCATAATCAGGTCCATAGGAAAGAGGGGGGCTAAGTCATCCGGACCAATAGGCTGTCCAGTCCCTGGATGAAGTACCGGTGGTAAAGGCTTTGGGAAATCCGCAACTATATTGTACCAGTGAGTAGGCATTTCATCTTCAGATAGAAATATCTTTGTATCATCCACAGTGTGATCCTCCATTCACAAAAACATAGACAGCCATGTTGGGGACAGATATTAATTCTGTCCCCTGAAAACATACCTGTTCCATAATAATATGTCTTTTATTTTGCGTCGAGCAATTTTGCCGTCTTTCTTACATCAGCAGGCTTTACCCAGAAGATAACGCCGTAGCGCCCTCCCCCGGCAACTATTGCATCCAGTGCAGTAATATTAATCTTTGCCTCAGCTACTTTAGTCATAATCCCGGAGACAGCGCCAACCCGGTCATTACCCTGCACTAAGAAACCGGTTTTCTTCGGACTAAGCCTGAGACCTGCTGTCTTTGCAGCCTTCTTAAACAGCGCCTCATCCTCAGGAATAAAATCCATTTGAGCACGCCTGCCGCTGGGGAACCCGCTGAATGCAAGCATATTAACCCCTCCTGCCTTGAAGGCACTGAGAATCCTGGCCCCCTCTCCGGGCTTATCAGGAACTTCAGTCTTATAATATACAACTTTACGAATTACATCTGCCATAGTACACCTCCTCTGTTTTTATTCATCTTTGGTTATACCTTATATTGCATTCACGGTCAATAAAACATAGAATGTTGGAATAACCCCGGTGAGCGATGGAAGAACTTCTGCAGGCATTTAAGCACTTAAAACAATCTCTTCCCGACTATGAAGAAAGACCTCAGCAGATTAAAATGGCGGGGCAGGTCTTCGCATGTCTTCAGGATAAAAAGAGGTTCCTTATTGAGGCAGGAACAGGTGTCGGCAAGTCATTTGCCTATCTTATCCCGGCAATACTCTCTCAGGAAAAGACGATAGTCTCGACTGTTTCTATAGCTTTGCAGGAACAGCTTGTGAAAAAAGACCTGGTATTCCTTCATGAAAACCTCCCATATGACTTCACCTTCGCACTACTCAAGGGTAAGAATAATTATCTCTGCCTGAAGCGGGAGAAAGAGTATGCTGACACTGGAGAGGCTTATAAGAAATTCAAGAAGTGGTGCGATTCAACCAGGTCAGGAGATAAGGACGAACTCCACTTTATACCTGACTTCTGGGGAAGTGTCTCTGCTGACCCTGATGACTGCAGTGGAAAGTTGTGCCCCTGGTACGAGGAATGTTTTTATTACCGCCATTACAGGCAGCTGCACAATGCAGACATACTTGTAGTGAACCACCATCTGCTCGTATATGACCTCCTATCTGAATTCAATCTCCTACCTTTTCACAGCCGGTTAATAATTGATGAGGCGCATCAGATGGAAAATGTGCTTTCTGCTGTCATGGGAAGTACTATCAGCTTTTCAAGGATATCGTGGATCCTTCACAGGTTAAGGGGCTTAAAGATATATGTTGATGAATTGTTTGGCCCGGTAGAGTCTTTCTTCAGGGGGAGCGCATCATTTCAGGGAAATAGAAATTCATCGGCTCAGTGCATATTTCCTGTCCCTGATACCGTTATTGAGGGACTGCGAAATCTTCATGGAATGCTCTCGCTTGATACTGCCGTCATGAGACTGGAATCATACAAACGGACAGCAGCAACTACTATGAGCGAACAGCCGGGAAATCCCAATATCGAACTATTCAACATAGCCTCCCCTGAATTGACAGACCGTATTGAAACGACTATTAACTATGTTAAGGCTGTATCAAAGGATATCCGGGATTTTATTGAGCAGTGTGACACTGACAAGGTTTATTACTTGACCTGGAATAAGGGGTATCTGGAATTTAGAAGTGATATGGTTGAGGTAATGAGGCCTTTTGAAGTCCTTACAAAAGGATATGATGGTGTCGTAATGACTTCTGCCACGCTTTCAGTAATGAACAGTTTTGATTTTTTAAAGGAGCGTCTCGGCATCACAGACTTTGAAGAAAATGTGATCGAATCACCATTCGATTATCAAAAGCAGGCGCTCCTTTATGTTGACAAAGAGCTGCCGCCGCCAGCTAAGGAAAACAGCGAGATATTTAATCAGAAATCCGTAGCGGTAATCGAGAGACTGATCAACAGCTCCAGGGGAAGGGCGCTTGTGTTGTTCACTTCATACAATCACCTCCGGCTTGTCTCAAAAAATATCAATACGGAGTACCCATGCAAATCACAGGGGGATATGCCCCCTTCAAAACTTATTAAGTGGTTTAAAGAAACAGATAATCCGGTTCTCCTTGCGACCACAACCTTCTGGCAGGGAATTGATATAAGGGGAGAGCAGTTGAGCCTGGTAGTAATCATTAAACTCCCATTCCGGTCACCGGGTGACCCGGTTTATGAAGAGCGTTGCAGGAGGCTCGGTGAACGCTGGTTTTCACACCTCGCCCTCCCGTCAGCAATACTGCTTCTGCGGCAGGGTGTAGGACGGCTTATCAGGGGGACAAGTGACAGAGGGGTGGTTGCCATACTTGATTCCCGTCTTGTCAGAAATTCTTACGGAAAGATGATCATATCATCACTGCCGGCGATGGATATTGTTCATTCTGCAGAAGATGTAGAACGTTTCTTTAAGGATATTCCTTAATCAAGCCCCTCATAAACAATTATCCCGCCAAGGTGACCCAGATATATCAAAGGCACCATAATAGAAATATTAAGAAGGATAAAAAGCACACTTAGAATGTCTCCCCGCACTAAAATAGATGGAGAGAGATAGTGCCATAAGGTCGAGCATCCTCCGATAATAAATACCACTACTCCATATTTAATCTTAGCGGCGAAGATCGGGATCATTATGCCTTTGAATCTCTTCCTCCACTCAAGGAGGCCTGTCAGATATGAAACAGGCACACTGAAGGTAGCCAGCACCATAATGTAGAAATATGTTTGATGGAATGAGGTGTTGCCAAACAAGAGAAACAGAAACATGAAGAGTATAGCAACAGGATACAGGGAGTTTGTAAAATGGATAAAAATAGAATGGATATGAATATCCTTCTGCTGTATCCGGTTCCATAAGGTCGGCAGCTTCCCCTCTAACGGATTTGGCGATGAGCTTGCCGCCGACCCCGCTGATTCACTAACAACCTCTTCATCCCAGACAAAGCCTTCCGGAGGCAGATTCCTGCCTTCCCACAATATCTTATCCCCGAAATAGTAAACTTCATAGACATCCTCAACCGTCACCTTCGGCGGGTTAGACTTTTCATTCAACACAACATCCTTAAGTTCAGCCTTGATTGCCCCCATAACACTTTCAAGTGCTTCTGAGCTGTCGTTTGCTTCTATGAACCTTGCAGCATAGAAACCATTTTGCTTCACCTGACTGCCTGATTTAATCAGAAAATTCGTCCCTCTTATGCAAACTTCAAACTTTTTCATTTAATCCCTCTCGACATTGTATGCAGCATTCAAAGACGATAACCCCATGATTCCTGAAATTTGAACCTGTATTGTCTTATATTTTAATCAAAGGTGTAAGCTCAGGACTCTTCATATCATCTTTATAAGAAACGTGCTCAAGAAATAATCCAGATGGCGGAGCAGTAAGCTTAGCCGGCTCAGCTGATTTTGTTTTTATAAACTCCTCAACTTTTCCAATTGTAAGTTTTCCTCTGCCAACCTCAGCAAGCACACCGACAACCCTTCTGACCATTTTCCAGATAAAATGCGAACCTGTAATTCGTATTAATATCAGATCCCCGGATTCCTTAATCTGTATCTCCTCCACCTTGACTCTGGTTGATTTCTCTTCGGGATCATCATCCGTAAATGATTTAAAATCCTTCATCCCGACAAATAATTCCGCAGCCTGTTTCATCTTTTCAATATCAAGTTTATCTTTTATCCACCACACATATTTCTTGCCAAATGCGGTTCTCCTTCGGGATATCTGATAAACATAACTCCTGCAGACTGCATCATGCCTTGCATGGAAACTCTGCGGCGCCTTTTCAACTCCGAGAATATTTATATCAGCAGGCATTTCATCGTTAAGTTTCATCCTGATAATTTCCGGAGGGAGTTTCGTTTTAACCTCAAGATGTGCTACCTGCTTCAGTGCATGAACCCCTGCATCTGTCCTGCCGGAGCCTTGAAAATCAAAATCGTCCGGATAAAAGATTTTTTTAATAGCAAAGCTGATCTCACCCTGAACAGATCGGGCATTCTTCTGAATCTGCCACCCCCTGAAGCGGGTGCCTTCGTATTCGATATATAGTTTAAACCGGCTCATTATTTCCCCCAATTTAACTCATCAATTATAGTCTTTGTAAGGGAGTTTAACAAGGGAAAGGAAAAGAAGACGATTCTGCCTACATCTCATCATCCTGATAATCCCTCATTCTTTTTTTCAGCCTGACATATCCAAATATAGTTAAAAATGCCGCCATGAAAAACAAAATCAGGTAGATGTGATCAGAAATATAGGCCAGCCATATGTACTGATGCTTTCCCTTATCCCTCCTCCATTTCTTCTCAATATTTGTAAATTCTGATCCTAATTCATCTCTCACCGCATCATTGAATCCGACACCACTGCTTAATCTTGAAATGATCCCCTTTATTGATTTTGCTCCGTATCTTTGTCCGATGTAATCTACCATGCTCTTGCCCTGCTCATATGATAATATAAGGTCAGCAGGGTCAAACGGCAGATCTTCGGATATCTCTGAAAATGGCAGTAAGTTATCATTTAACATGGCCTTTTTTAAGGCATCTGTAGACCTTGGGTAAACTATTTCATTTATACCGCTGCTGACCCATTGAGACAGGCCCTCGTCAAACCACCTTGGAAGATTATTTCCTGCTATATTCTTATGGAGAATCAGGTGACACATCTCATGCATAATTATTAGCTTAAGGGTTAGTGGGTCATATCGAAATTGTGAGTAGTCTAATACAATCAGGTTTTTCCCCGGTATAGCAAATGCAGCAATTATGTCATTGTTCACTAATCTCCGGAAGGTTGTCCGATCTCTATATATGATGATGTCAAAAGGGAAATCGAAGTGGAGCCCTGTACTCTTATGAATCTCTCCCTTTAATATCGGGATTAAGCTGGAAATCTCATTAGAAACGCCACGCAAACCCTTTTCGTATTTGATTGTAACCTCATGTGTCTGTATGATTTCAAACTCAACCGAATGGGCCGGTATGGAGAACAATATAATTAGGAAGAATATAAAGATTACTGTTTTCATGTTCCTGTTGATTATTATATCAGGAACATGAAAACAATATCATTTCAGGTAGAATAAAGCGGCAAAGCACTACTGTCCGAGGTACTGCTCAAGGCGCTGTTTCCAACTCATCACAGTGGATCGGTCCGATCCGCCCTCGAAGAAGCGACCTGGAGAGAATAACGAATACTTCTCTCCGCTTCTGAGTTTTAACACGAGGTAGTACCACCCTACGTAGTT
The DNA here is from genome assembly GCA_020846775.1 of Nitrospirota bacterium. Classification (NCBI taxonomy): domain Bacteria; kingdom Pseudomonadati; phylum Nitrospirota; species Nitrospirota bacterium. The sequence continues at coordinate 3,675 of JADLDG010000072.1, read as the reverse complement.
CGATTTCTTCCCGAGATAGCCGATGCCAATGTCAACGACTTCTATAAACGGAATCAATCGTTTCTTTGTGCCAAAGCGATTCGAGTCCTCTATAGTGATGCAACGCGCCTTCGGGTCAACGATAACCGTCTGCTTACCGCTCACCAGGAAACCAATGACTCCGATCAGAAGCAGGAGCAGCCCCAATAGAAACCCCGCAATGGCGTTTGTACCGGAACCACTGAAGTTGCGAAATCCGACAACCAGGACCAGGCCGACCACAGCGCCAGCCACTGAGAGCAATGTCTGATTGCCGGGATTACTCTGAGTTTTCCAGGAGTCCACGCCTATCTCCCAAGCTCCGGTGCAGTTAGTCCGATTCTGCACCATGTTATACCGCATTTGTTATCCTGTATTTACTCTATCCGAATCCGCTTTCAATAGTTCTTTTCGACAGATGCTGGAGTCTGCTTAATTCAAAAATCAAGGTATGACACCTATTTATCGGAATCACTTCCCTTGTAAATCAGAAGGATTGTCAGAAGGATTGTGGTCCGACCCCTATTAACCTCAACAAACCAACAAAATGCTCGCTCAGGGAATTTTTCAGCCGCAAACCGGTGAGCCTGATTGACAGGAAGTTCTCACCCTGTTATTTTAACCTCATATAAACAAAATCGGGGTATATTAATGACTATACTAAAATTCAAAACATTTGAAGATGCGGATAGATTTGAAAGTGCCGGGAAAGGTATAAACTGGCATTTTAATCCTGATAAGGCATATCTGCATAAAGCGCTTATATTTCACATCAAGGTTCCATTTACACATGGAGTCTATAAATTCAAAACATTTGAAGAAGCTGAAGCATGGGAAATAGGATTTTGGGTAAAGAATGGAACTAAAAAAAGAATTAGTTAGGTTGTGTGATGCACTTAATCGCGCAGGAATAAAATACATAGTAGTTGGAGGATGTGCTGTTATCCTCCATGGATATTACAGAACAACTCATGATATTGACCTTATCGTAGATGCAGCACCAGAAACGATACGTAAGATGAAAGAAGTGCTTTATAAGGTATTTGGATCTGACGATGTATTTAATATTAATGATGATGATGTTGAACAATATGCTATTGTAAGGTTTGCTCCGGAATCTGAAGAAATCGTAATTGATCTTATTGGCAAGATAGGAAATATTTCATTTGAGGTGGCTGATAAGGACAAGGAACGAATAGAGGTTGAAGGAGTAATTATCCCAGTGTGTGGTCTTTCTACACTTATTGAGACCAAGAAGAGTATAAGGCCAAAAGACAAAGAAGACCTTCTGTTTCTTATGGGTAAAAAAGAATATCTTGAAAGGCATCGTAAAATCGATCCTTAATATAAATGACGTTTAAATCTCAGCATATCAGTGTTTCGATCAATCGCCCGGCGGATCAGATTTACGAATTCGTCTCAAAGCCTGAGAATCTGCCCAAATGGGCCGCAGGACTCAGCGGTTCCATAAAGAACGTCAATGGTGACTGGATCGCCGAATCCCCGATGGGAAGAGTCAAAGTTAAATTCGCTGACAAAAATACATTCGGCATTCTGGATCACGACGTCACTTTGCCATCCGGAGCTAAAGTCTGTAACCCCATGCGCGTATTTCCCAATAACGATGGCAGTGAAATAATCTTCACGTTGTACCGGCGACCAGACATGTCAGACCAAATGTTTGACGAGGACGCAAAGGCAGTCACAAGGGATTTGGATAAGTTAAAGACCCTGCTTGAAAAATAGCCGGCCAGCCTTTATTTTTCAAATTTCGGGACCGCTACTATTTATCTTACTTATGTAGTCTGTGCGGCAACAAATAAATAGGCGCTGTCCCTATTTAAGGACCTATTGCATTGAGTGCAGGCCAAACATATTGTCTTCTGTGTCAAAAGCCAGTGAAATGAAACCGTACTCACCTATTGACGTCTTCTCTTTTAGAATACGCCCACCTGATGCCGCGACACGACCAGCCTCAATAGCACAATCTGTGCAACTGAAGTAAACCAGTGTGCTATTGCCGCCGGAAGGGACTCCTTCCATTTTGACTATGGCACCAGAGGCACCGGCACGGCCCATTGCCATCGGAAAACTCCACATCTCCATTCCAGGAGTGTTCAGCCTCTCCAACTTGACCTGGAACACGGATTCGTAAAATTTCTTCGCACGAGCAATGTCTTGCACATAGATTTCAAACCAGATAACGGGATTGTTTGTCATTGTATTTCTCCTTTTACCCCTTTTTTGTCTTTTTACTCCACTATCACTGTCCCCCTCATTAGATGACCAGAAATTGTGCAAACATAATGATATGTACCAGCGACATCAAAGGTGTGAGAATATATCCCGTTGGGTTCTATAATACCGGAGTCTAAAGGTAATCCAGTAGTTGAGCCGCCGCCTGCGGTGCATGCGGGTCCACTATCACTTGTGCTGGTTACGGTATGTTCCATAGTATCATTATTTTTCCATGTAATAGTATCACCCACTGAGATAGTGATACTGTCGGGAGAATACGCAGTTGTGCAGGCAAAAGACGCTCCAGAGATGATCGAAACAGTTGTAGTTGTATCACTGCTGCTGTCACCACCCCCGCCACCACCTCCGCAACCTGTTATCAATAAAGAGACGGCCAGTAAACAAGAGATCCCGATGGATTGAAATAGTTTCATTGTGTATCTCCTTAAATTTTTAGTAGAATAGATGTACCATTAACAGAAACTGATCGTTTTGAGTCTCGTTAGATTCTTCCATATTTTTGCGGTACTGAATCAAGACCTCTGAAAACGGGTATGGATATATATCAACTCCCAAGGTAATCCGTTGCTTAATATCTTCTGATGTATCCTGGTCAGGGTCATAGAAATCATACTTGACCTTAGCTGCCACCCCTTCTATCAACTCAGCACTGATCTCCGCATAAGCGGCATTACCGGTAGTTTTTGAACCCCCGTTCATTTCTTTATAGAGCCAGTCCCACTCCCCTAACAGGGAAAGTTCCCAGAAGTGGACGGCTGTATACGCCCCGATGTAATTATCTTTCTCACCCGCTATACCCGCTGTCTTGTTTCTATAAAAAGAACCTGCAAGCCAAAAAAGCGGTGTCTTGATCCCGCCGGTGCCTGATATCGCCTTATCCGTGTTATCGTCCGGTGCGCTGCGTGTCCCATTGAATATCGCTGCATTACCGAACCACAAACCTTTTGCAAAGCCTGCCTCAAGCCCTGCCTCGGAATCCTGACCAAAGTTATTGCCAAATCCAAGTTTGTCACGAATAAAGGAGGTGTGGTCATCCAGCTTTAAACCATAGGGCGGGAGGAACCTTCCAAATTTGATATGGGCATTGGCAGGGAGGGCATGTATAAGTCCAAAGAATTCCTTATTTCCCTGAAGTCCGTCCTGATAGTATAAAGTAAAGTTGCGATGAGGCATAAACGCGGCATATAAATCAGCCTGCATGGGAAAAAAACTATTCTTGTAGGCTGATGTATATTCAGATTGCGACAGGAGATAGGCAAATCTCAGGTCTGTCCCTAAGGCGACAAGACGATTTAGCCTTGCCTCTTTAAGTGTATCTTCATCCCCCTTGTCAAACCTCATTATCGGGAGATTTTCAAGCGAGAATTGCCAGCCGTGGTCATTTCTCATCCCCCCGCC
>JADLDG010000071.1 GCA_020846775.1 Nitrospirota bacterium | reverse complement strand
GCTTAAAGGGGTATACTCAGATATGGGACGACTAAAGATCATTGATTTAAAGGCAAATGTGGAGGTCATTTAATAACCATGGATACCGGGATATGTCATTTTCCACACGAATCGGGACACAACCTTTATACTATTCATCAATTTCTTTCAACTATTTACGGATAGAAACATTAATTCTTGTAGCTGGTTACACCTACTACTCCTCAGAAATCATAAGTGTGAAAATTAATGATTACGGGAAGAAATGGAGATTACTGCAGTATGAAACCACCGTCCAAGATGATAAAACTGTGTTGTAACCCTCGCTTTAGCAATTAAGAAGCTTTCTCCGGAAGATCGGATATTCCCGATCTGCTGTTCTACAGCAATATTCTTGGTGAAGCGGTATGGACAGAAACTCTATGTTGAGATATCCCCTCACGATCTTAGGAGACATTCTGCTACGTACGCTAACGCAAACAGTAATGAAATGCCTTGGAGATTATCTCCAAAGTTATTCTTCGGTATCAGGGTCTAAAAACATCTCAGGTAAATTTTGGAGTGGAATGATTATCTCTGTTAACTTCCAACCCATACCTCTGCGCCTCAATATAAATTTCACCTCCTTGCCGGGTTCACTATTTCTCGTGGTTATAGAAAATTTGCTGAAAGACTCATAAGACATAGATGCGTTGAATAACGGCTTTGACTGTGCTTGCACCATTGTGTCGCCATTGGGTCCCTCTGACTCTGTTTTATCACCTTTCATTAATTCCGTAATGCCGACAGGGGTAACATAGACATCTACCATCTTTTCCACCATCATACCAGCGAATGCCGCACCAAAAGCAACAAACAGGTTGCCTCTTTTTGTTTCCTTAGCCATTACCGTTCCGAGCATTACATTCATTTGGTCTTTCAGACTTTGCCGCAATGCTGGAAAATCGACGTGTTCGGATAGCGCTTCTCCATTGTGGCTCTCTGCAGCAGTCTTCATCTGATATACCGTAATATAAGGTGCAGCAAGAATATACCCGAGTACAAGGACTATGACCGCCCCAACTCCATAATTTATTTTCTTCATCGGCATCTTATTTCGATTGCTAACAATGATTAGATTGACTCTGTTAATCTGCTGAACATAAATTCCCTCATCGTATAATATTTCATTGATATTGAAAATACAACCACGATAATCACTTTTGTAGCGAACACATGAACTGTCAGGACCTTTAGAACATAATCTGTCCAGTTAGAATGTATAGCATGGAAGTGCCCATTAATGAAGAGAACTGAAGTGCTATACGAGGTTCGGAAAGTGATATTTGAAGAAACATACGATAGATGGAAATTTTACATGAGGGATTAGAATCGATTTAAACATAGTCTTAGGAGTCTCTATCTCAGTGAAATCCACCTAATAAGCATCATCCTGTGAATACTAATAATTTATTGGTTACAGAGAGAAAGTCTGTGTAACTTGAATAAACCGGCCTGCGCTGTTTTTTTGCGTAGGTCCGGTTAAACGCAGAGTTAGAAGATTTGGTTAATTATTGACGACCAATTGTTTTCATATTGCGAAACCTGCGCCAACTTAAGCTTAAATACACCTTTACCAGTAAATGGTTTCCCGTGACGTTCAAGGAAACGCTCTTTATATTCGAGGTAACCAGGCGACAAAATAGCGTTGAGTTCGTTTGCAGTCAGGATAAAATATCGTGGTGGAGTACCGTCGGCCGGAATGTGGACAAGCACCCAGGGTTGGAGTGTAGCTTGAGGAATGATGTTACCAACAATCCATTCCTTCTTAGGGGAGGACTTGACCTCAGCGACCACGACTTTAGTTGCGTCGTTGTTCAAGGCAACAACGTCCACGCGCTTGGCGTTTCCCATTGTTATGGATGCACTGACCCCTCGACGAAGTAACTCCGCAACAACGAAGTGTTCGCCCGCCATTCCTACCGAATACTTCTCTTTTTGCGACGACATAAGTCTCCCAAATATGTTTATATGGATCAGTATAACATCCTAATAAACCTTTCAACTGATGTATAATACACCTGAGAAAAGGGCTTCATTTCAATTCCTATCCTTGCGATATTAGCCACTTGCACCCCAGCTGTCGCGGCTCAACTTTATTCTCCTAATTTTCCGTGTTAGATTATAAAACTCTTCCTGAAGGAAAGTCTACTCTGCTTACAAATTTGTTTACTTCCTTTCTATATAGATTTATATGGCTTTATTACTTATTCACCTTTTTTACTTCTCACCATTATCTTAATGTCATTTACGGTATCTTCAATCTTCCAGATCGGAAACCCAAAGTGTCCCCTCAGATATTTCCTCACTTCTATTAATATGGCACCTCTTTCAACCTACTCATCAAATTCCTTTTTCGATAGTTCACGCCCCCTTGATTCCCACTTATGAATATTACGGTAGTCCTGGCCTGTTTCACTCATTACTCAATGCTGCACTCAATATATAAATGATTTCCATGAAACTCAATTTCAAACTTAGATTCAAGACCATCGAATCTCAAATCGTAACTTATATCCTGAATCATTTCATTGACACTTTTCTTGGTCCATCTTCGATTTTTACCTTTGTATATATTAATACGTTCAAAATCAGTTATCCCATATGTATCTGCTATATCAATATCGTTGAGGCTATCAGCAATAAGAGCAACTTCAAAAGGGTAGCCGCCAATAAATCTAAATTCCAATTTAGTGTCATCAGCCACAGCTTCTTGCATGGACAATAATCGCTTAATTCTTTGAAGATTTTGAGGGCTGTCACCATCTAATAGCATATGGGCTAAATATAGATGAATAAATTCTATCTGTTCTTTAATAAATTTATTATTATTATAAGGCGTAATGGGGTTTTCTTTGCGATAGTCAGCACGGTATTTTTTTGCCCACGCCCTGAATAGAATCCAAACCTGTGTTTCTAATTTATTATTTATGATAGACATTGATTCAGTTTATCTATGATTTATAAGATAATCCATCTATTTTATTCTATTGATGTTTCCATTTCAGAATGTGACATTGTGAAATGGTAACATCAGGCTACTTATTGCGTTTGACAAAAGCAAATGCATGTTGTAAGCTTCTTACAACACGTTATTGTCAAAGGGGGGCATGATGCCAACAAAATTAACATTCGGTGCGTTTTTTAAACAAAAGAGAACCGGGCTGAAAAAGACCTTGCGTCAGTTCTGTGCCGAGAACAATCTTGACCCCGGTAATATCAGCAAGCTGGAAAGGGGTCTTATGGCCCCGCCTCAGGGAAGCGACAAACTTGAGGAGTATGCCGGTTACCTTCACATAAAAAAAGGCACTGACGACTGGTATAAATTTTATGATATGGCCCATATTGAATCCGGACGCATACCTGAAGAGCTACTCGAAGATGAGGATGTTGCCGCAAGCTTGCCTATTCTGTTCAGGACACTGAGAGGCAAGAAAATCTCAGAGAAAAAACTCGATGAGCTGGTACAGTTGATCCGCAAGGCATAGTCTATGGCAAAAAACCCAATCAACCTCAACCGTTACCGGTTCACCCTTGCCCATGAAATCGGCCATATCGTCTTGCACAGGACTTTGTACAAAACAAATCGGATCTTTTCAATAGCCGAATGGAAGGAAGTCATCAACTCTATGACGGAAGAAGAACATGGCTGGATCGAGTATCAAGGATACGCCTTTGCCGGTCTGATCCTTGTACCGCGAGACAATTTGATAAAGCATACCAACGAATGGGTCAAGAGAATAAAAGGCAAGGATATTTCCATAGAAAAGAATTGGGACTTTGCCTGGGAATTGATTACCGAGAAAGTTAATTGCTGCTAATTTGATATTTCGGAGAACTATGGGCTATTTTATTAATGAAAACCAATTAGAACAATGGGTTGAAGCAGCAGAGGATATAAAAGAAGGATTTGGTATAGATAAAGCCCTGGGATATCTTATTGGCGAGAAATTTTATGGCTTGATGCAAGACTTTCAACATTCTAATCAAATGATAAGGACTATAGATAACGATAGAAAAAAACCGGAGCATACCCCAATAAGAACGACTTATATTGGTGAACATAAGCATGTAATAAATGTGGATGAGGAATATGAGTATTACCGGAACAGGATCTCAATGCTGCAAGACATATTAACCAAATTTGCAGGATTGATAAAAGAATCTTTCGGGCCTATTGAAATAAGGGGATATTTTCTATCTAATCCACGATTAGGAGCCTTAGGGCACATATGCTCAGAAGATGATCATAACTTATTTATCGAACATGGCGCGGTTGAACATTCTATTGATACAGAGGTTGAGGATGCGCTAATGTTTGGCGAAATGATGAAATATTTTGGCCTTTCCTTATAATAGTGTACGCAGCACACCATCGGCTAATGCTTGCTCATGACTCAGCCTCGGAAATATTTATTGCTAAATTCCGGAGATGCTCTACCAGTTCATGCAAGCTTTGTTGATGGATTATCAGGACGACCTCATAAGGCGCTAGTTTTACCGCCTGC
>JADLDG010000070.1 GCA_020846775.1 Nitrospirota bacterium | reverse complement strand
TGAGGGACCGCAAGGAAGACATCCCCCTGCTGGCTAACCATTTTTTGAAAGAGGTTATAAGGGAACAGGGGTTAAAGGATAAAGTACTCACGGACCAGTCTATAGAATTAATGAAGGGGTATGAATGGCCGGGTAATGTGAGGGAGCTTAGAAACCTTATGGAACGTGTGGCAATCATGACCTCAGGAGACCGGATATATCCGGGGGATCTATCAATTATCGCCGGGGATCAGCATCAAAATGTATCCACGCTGTTTAATGTCAGTTCAGCTTCCCTCAGAGAGGCACGTACCGGCTTTGAGCGATACTTCATATTGGAAAAGTTAAAGGAAAATAATTGGAATATAACGAAGACGGCAGAAGACTTAAAGATAGAGCGGAGCAATCTGCATAGAAAAATTAAGTTACTTGGGCTGGAAGATGTGTCATAATAATCGGTTTCACGCAGGATCTCAATGAAGAGGTAATATACGGTTAGTATTATTATCTGATAATTAATATCATTTTTTCAAAAGGAGGTTACATTGTCGGAACTAAGAAAAGATCCTATAACCGGAAGATGGGTAATAATATCTTCAGAGCGTGGAAGGAGACCGTCAGATTTTCAGGAGGCTCCCCCTAAGCGAAAAGGAGGATTCTGTCCTTTTTGTGCAGGTAATGAGAAGGTTACCCCGGCGGAGATACTGGCTTACCGTGAACCTGGTACGGCTCCAAATACTGCCGGATGGAGCCTTCGCGTAGTACCTAATAAATTCCCGGCACTTAAGATTGAAGGGAATCTTGATAAAACAGGCATCGGCCTCTTTGATAAAATGAATGGGATCGGGGCTCATGAGGTAATTATAGAGACCCCGTTGCACGATACGACGATTTCAACCCTTCCTGAGAGGAAGATAGAGGATATTATCTGGGCGTACAGGGACAGGGTAGTTGACCTGAAAAAAGACAGCAGGTTTCAGTACATCCTGATCTTTAAGAACGAAGGGGAGGCGGCAGGTGCATCCCTCGAGCATTCGCACTCTCAGCTTATTGCACTGCCTGTTATCCCAAGACATGTGTTTGAAGAGATTGAAGGGGCAAGGCTCTATTATAATTACAAGGAAAGATGTATTTACTGTGATATAGTGCGTCAGGAGTCATTCTCAGAAGACAGGAGTGTCACAGAGAATGAACACTTCCTTGCCATTACCCCATTTGCGGCGAGATTTCCGTTTGAGACATGGATAATACCCAAGAATCACAACTCTTGTTTTGATGAGGCCCAGCCATGGGAATACAGCAGCCTTGCAAGGATCATGAAGAATGTGCTCCGGAGGCTTGAAAAGGTATTAAATGTACCACCATATAATTATATAATACATACCTGCCCCTTACGTAGTCAGATGAAAGAGTATTATCACTGGCATCTTGAGATAATGCCGAAACTGGTCAGGGTAGCAGGTTTTGAGTCAGGCTCGGGATTTTACATAAATCCTACGTCCCCGGAAGAGGCAGCAAAGTTTCTAAGAGAAGCAAAGGTTTAATGTAGTTTATGCAATTTAGTCTCAAATCACCTTTACGACCGCAGGGAGACCAGCCCGAAGCGATTAAAGCACTCAGCTTCGGGATTAAACAGGGGATAAAGCATCAGGTCTTGCTCGGTGTAACCGGCAGCGGTAAGACCTTTACGCTGGCAAATGTTATAGAAGAAGTCCAGAAACCAACCCTTGTGATTGCGCCGAACAAGACCCTCGCGGCACAGCTCTACAACGAGTTTAAATACTTCTTTCCTGAAAATTCCGTTGAATATTTTGTCAGCTATTACGATTACTATCAACCCGAGGCATATATCCCGCAGACAGACACATATATAGATAAGGACTCTTCAATAAATGATGCTATTGACAGGATGAGGCACTCTGCTACGACATCCCTACTTCAAAGAAATGATGTCATCATCGTTGCATCAGTCTCATGTATTTATGGACTCGGTTCCCCTGAGGCCTACCAGGGGATGCTTCTTTATCTTGAAGAGGGCATGCAAATTGACAGGGAGGATATACTCAGAAAGCTTGTTGAAATACAGTATGAAAGAAATGACATTGATTTACACCGCGGCGCTTTCAGGGTCCGTGGTGATGTGATAGAGGTCTATCCTTCATCCTCGGAAGAGTCATGCATAAGGGTTGAGTTATTCGGAGATTATATAGACGCCATTTCAGAGATTGATCCCCTGAGAGGTATTGTAAGAAAACGACTTGCAAAAGCAGCTATATACCCGGGAACTCATTATGTAATTCCCCCCGACAGGTTGGAAAGATCACTTGAATCAATAAAGATGGAGCTTGCAGAACGCATACGTTACTTTGAAGATAAAAATTGTCTTATTGAAGCCCAGCGAATTGAGCAGAGGACTAACTTTGACCTGGAGATGATAAAAGAAATCGGATATTGTCATGGTATCGAAAACTATTCGAGACATCTGAGCGGACGAAGCGCCGGTGAGCCGCCGCCTACACTGTTAGATTATTTCCCCCAGGGGTTTCTTCTTATTATTGATGAGAGCCATGTAACTGTACCGCAGATCGGTGGTATGTATAAAGGTGATCACTCAAGGAAGAACAGCCTTGTAGATTATGGTTTCAGGCTCCCTTCAGCCTTTGATAACAGACCACTTAAGTTCATAGAGTTTGAAAGATGTGTGAATCAGGCAATATATGTATCTGCGACACCGGGGCCATATGAGTTTGAAAAGTCAGGTGGAGAAGTGGTCGAGCAGATTATTCGTCCGACAGGTCTGACAGATCCGGTTATTACAGTTAAAACCGCAAAGGGACAGGTAGATGATCTGCTTGGCGAGATCAGATCAAGATCTGATCTCGGAGAGAGAGTGCTTGTTACGACACTGACTAAGAGAATGGCAGAGGACCTGACGGAATATTATAATGAGCTTGGGATAAAGGTCCAATATCTACATTCTGATATAGATACCCTGGAACGGGTTGAGATTATACGAGACCTGAGGATGGGGAAGTTTGATGTCCTGATAGGTATAAACTTGCTGCGTGAGGGACTTGACATACCTGAGGTTTCACTTGTTGCAATACTTGACGCGGATAAAGAGGGTTTTCTAAGATCTCACACTTCTCTTATTCAGACAGCGGGCAGGGCAGCAAGGAATCTTTCCGGCAGGGTAATTATGTATGCAGATACGATTACAAATTCAATGCAAAAGGCAATAGATGAAACTAACCGGAGGCGTGCTATACAGGAGGAGTATAACAAACAGCATGATATAACGCCTGTAAGTGTTATAAAGGGAATTCAGGACACGTTGTACGAAATCTCCGAGGCAGACTATTTTACGATACCTGCAGTTAAAGAGGCTGCAGATGAATATGTACAGGAAGAAAAGCTGGCTGCAACTTTGAAGTCATTGGAAAAGGAGATGAAGGAGGCAGCAAGAAAACTTGAATTTGAAAAGGCTGCAGAACTAAGAGACAAGATCAGGTCATTGAAAGAAAGGTTTGTTGGTATCAATTGATGTATGAGTGTATAATTCTTTAAACATACTTGTAGATATATATACCCAGGATTGAACCAAGAAGGGTCAACAGATTTGCACGTAAGCTAAACCCGATAGTAAAAGTTAATATCCTGATATCCAGGGTAACCGGAGGTGTGATGCCTATGTAAAATCCTTCGGTGAAAATATTTCTAACCGGGCCATCCGGTGAGATTGCCCGTAAAATTTCTCCAAGGACATTACCGAGGAGTGCGCCAATCAGGATGAGGATGAGAAGGATCCAGATATTCTTTTTAAAAAGGGCCATGTATTTGGCATATTACAGTAAAATAAATACAAGTGCAAGCGTGGGGTAAGGCAATAAATGCAAAGGGCGTCAGGAATTCTGTCCAGATTAATTAAACAATATGGTCTTGAAGGCAAGATGTTAGAATACACACTTGCCGAGAAATGGGAGAATATTGCCGGCAGTATTATCGCAGCTCATTCCAGGCCTGACTCGATTCGATACAGGAAGTTGTATATTATTGTTGATAGTAATGCATGGATACAGGAGCTGAGCTTTTATAAGGCAGACCTGGTAACCAGGGTAAATAACTATTTTGGCAAACAGCTGATTAGTGATGTATTTTTTAAGATCGGATCGTCAGGCTGTCCTTAACTTACATATATAAGGCAGGTGCCTGAAGTTCTCTTTATAGTCCAACCCATAACCTACAACAAATTCATCCGGGATTTCAAACCCTTTGTACTCAACAGGCAGGTCCACTATTCTTAGTGCAGGCCTGTCAAGAAGGACAGCAACCTTTAAAGAGGCCGGGTTCCTTGCCTTAAGTATCCTCAGGAGATATCCCAGGGTAAACCCGGTATCAATGATGTCTTCAATCACCAGTACTTCTCTCTCAGAGATGTTAATATCAAGGTCCTTAATTATTCTTACTGCACCTGCCTCACCCCTTCCTGCACCATAGGAAGAGATAGACAGGAAGTCAATTGCAACAGGTATAGGAATCGCCCTCATGAGATCTGCCATAAAGACCACTGCCCCTTTCAGGACACAAATCAAAACAGGGTTTTTGCCCCTGTAATCTTCAGCAATGGATTTCCCAATCTCTGCAATCCTTTTCTGTAGAGAGTCCTGCGTGATAATTACCTCACCTGTCTCCAGTTCTTTCATACCTTGACACCCCCCCTTAAAAGTGGTAGTATAAAGTTACCCTGAGAAATAAGGATGCTTCAAATGTCCATCTGGATGTCCCCTCGGAGGTGATCAAAAGGGACCCAAAGACGGGAAAAAGTTCAGCAAAGTTAGCATGCTGACGAAAGTCAGAAGTTAGCTGGCAGAACAGACCCTCTTGGACGTGAAGATTCTGAAACTCAGGGTATTTTTTTGTCTTCATGCCCATATTTCCTGAGCAGGCTTTTATAATCCTTTCCATAAAATAACTTTATATTAACTTCAGGGTACAACTTTTTCAATAATCTGACCTTCCTGTTTTTCTTTGTCACAAGACTCTGTTTCATAGTGGTTAATTCAATGAACAAATTAAGGTCAGTGAGATAGAAGTCAGGGGTAAAGCTCTCAATAACATTTCCAGCTTCGTCCCATTTTATTGGAAAGGTTTTCGGTTCATACTCCCATCCTATATGATAGAACTTAAGAATCTTTGCAAACTCTTCTTCGCTTGGATGAGCGAAGACAACCTCCCTTAAACCATTTATATCATCTATGTCTTCAAACTCATCGGACAATCCCCGGGAGGTGCATTCCACCTCAATTAGATTCACCATTCTGCGAATTTCAGGAAGCATGGAGACCGGTATTTCAATCCCTTTTATTGTTTGTGTTGAATCACCTGACTTTGTCTTTGAATGTACACGGATATCTATAACCTTATGGTCTTCACCTTCAGAAATATAAGCAGCGATCTCTTTATTCTTGCTTATACTGAATCTGTATACAGGGTTTAGTATATATCCTCCAGGAGTTAATTAACTCGATTCACTATACCATACAGGATATTTTGCATCAAGACACGTGTGTGTTATAATATTACCTTTGCAGGAGGTGAATTTATGGCATTTAATGTCCCCGTAACACTTAATGAAGAACATGAAGAGCTTCACAATGAGCTTGCACGTATCACTGAGGCTGGAGGCGCTATTGGAGAGGCAGCAATAAAGGTTGCGGTGATTATGCATCCCCATTTCGTAAAGGAAGAAGAATATGCAATGCCCCCCCTTGGATTACTCGAACCCTTATCCAGGGGGGACATCAAAGAAGAAATGAGAGAAATTCTCCTTATTACTGACTCGTTGAAGGCAATGCTCCCCCAGATGCTCTATGAACATCAGGCAATTGTTGATGCCTTGATAAAGCTCGCTAATGTATCTATAAAGGAAAACAGAATGGAAATTGCCTTTATCGCAAAAAAGCTGATATCACATATTAAAAATGAAGAGGAGATCTTATATCCTGCAGCACTCCTGGTAGGAGAATACCTCAGGCTGAAATTGAACGGTTAGAAATCTGCGCCAAATATATTTGTTCTCATGTCTTTTGTATGGTATGATGAATACAAGGCTTAATTCTTGAACCTTGGTATCCGATATTGGTTAGCATAACCAACCACTCGGTTTACCGGGGATGCATTTAGAAAGAAGGTGATCAATAATGTTAAAAGAAAAAAGCAAACTCGCAGAGGCATTGGAGGTATTTGAAAGGGATTACATTATAAGCACTATGCAGTCCATGAACTGGAGCCGTAAGAAGACTGCTAATGAACTTGGAATACCTCTTAGTACGCTGAAGTATAAGATGACCAAGCTGGGCATTTACCGTATTGTTCCTGGCCGCAGAAAAGCTGCCTGACCAGGGATGTATTAAGGTTGTTTCTCAACTGTTTGAAATGATTAGTCTTTCCATTTCCTTTTACCGTCGCTGGTTGAAAACATTTTGTGGGCCAGGTCTAATAAATCCGGTATTTTAAGCTGTTCAGGGCATCGGGGAAGGCAATCATTGCATCTCGTACAATAACTCGCTTTTCTACCCCAGAACCAGTGGTCTGCATTTTCGAACATCCTGTAACGATACTTGCCGAAGTTTATCATTTCAAAGGCTATTGCAAGGTTCCGGAGCCTCAACACCTCGGGGATATTTATCTGCTCAGGACATGGCAGGCACCTATGGCAAAGGGTGCATAGTGTCCTGCCAAGCTTTAAGTATTGTTCGTCGAGTCGTTCTATTAT
>JADLDG010000069.1 GCA_020846775.1 Nitrospirota bacterium | reverse complement strand
CCATTTCAGTGATTCCTAACTATTTTTGACAGGATTTACAGCATAGGCAGGATGTTTTTTATCCTGTTCATCTTGTCTATCCCTGTTAAATAAAATTCGTGTTTGTTCGTGGCAAAACACCTTTTCTCCTGTTTATAAATTCCTCGTCCTCAACTTCCGTCTCGCCCGTTCGTCGTTATTTGACCGTTCTCATCGGTGAGATGTACCAAATTATCTGCATAGAATCAGGGGTCCTGGTTGCAAACCCACCGAGAGACCTTTATCAACGCTTCCTATAAATTTTACCCTTACTTGTTCCTTCAAACCGACCCCTAATAAAATATGGCACCTGTTCAGTGTTATTTCCGCCAGCCATCCACCAATGAGGTAGTGTTTGCGTAACTGGCGTATTTTTAAAGCGTGAAAGAGTTACAGCCGTGCAACCTGGATGTATATCGGTTTTCCACTGTTCTGGTGGCATGTAAACTACATCTTTCGGTTCAGAACAGTTTGCCACACTGTCGATAAGGGAACACATGGAATCACGAGTTCCTAAATGCCCCAAATTTGTCAAAGCCAATTTTGCTGCCTCAGCATGATCTTCAGGAATTCCCACATAAATGATAGTTTGCCCTTCTACCAAGCCATATTCACGAGTTCCCTGATTAATATTAGTCAAGCCAAGACGCGGGTTGTGTTTGTCATATTTATCAGTTTCATATCTTCTTAATTGATGGAACACTCTGAAAAATATAATTCCGTCTGGAGCATCCACCACCACCCTGCAATTATTAGCAACATCAAGAAAAGCCTTTGCCGCCGACTCCTTTCCTAAAGAGAACAGTGTTGAAGCAATTCCAAGCAAAACAGTTGTTGGAGAGACAACCGGAGAACCCATTGCCGACGCAAAGGCAGAACGAGGATCACGGTAAGCATAGGTATGAAACTTATATGCCGCCTTGAGCCATATTAATGGTAGTGCAGTAGCAGGTGCTACTGATTCTGAATCCACTGTACCCTTTTTTCTCGACATTGTTTTTTACTCCTATAACTTGCTTTTTATAGCTGCAACCGCAGCGAGAAGATCTTTGGTGTCTTTGAATTTCCATACCCATGTATCTGTTTTATTTTCAAGGTCTTCCATTGTTTTTGTATAAGTTGGATCTGGTTGCACTGGTGCATCCTTATCTTTCAAATCAACTTTTATAGGTGATGCAAACGGCGCTGTTCTGGCAGAGGTCAAAAGAATTGCGCCTTCTGTTAAAAATACATGAGGAGCCCATCCAGCCGTCTTTGCCCCCGTAGGTGAGGCAATAAAGTTTATTATGGCTTCAATAAGGGCTGCTTGTCGCTTTTTCTGCTCTGGTCCTGTTATAGCAAGGCGCTGTTGATTATTTTGTAAATACCAGTAATCATCAGTCCCAATTCGGTGTAAATCTGCCCGAATAATGCCGCCATATGTATTAGAGCGCATTGACTGCGCATATCTGCTGTTCATTGAAGCAGTGTCACGAAACGCCGAATGCTGAGTAACAGTTAAATCTTGAGGATTTTCACTGATCAGCCATGCCACATCAAAACAAGATTCTCTTTTTACGGGGTCAACACTTCCAATCTGTGCGCAATGCCGATTAATATAATTACTCTCTGCCACATAATCACCTGCATTGGCTTTACCTTGAGCATCTTTCCATGCTGCCAGAAATCCTCCGACATCAAGAACAGCACACTTCTGAATAGCTGCTCTGACGCTTGTGAAAAGATTATTTGCATCAAGCGTTACTGGATTGGCGCTATCATTCCTTGCAGCTGCACGAATCCCAATCGGTCCTCTATCCGGATGCAACCCTTCACTTAACGGCAACATGGGGATTTGGGGATTCTGATTTCTGCAAAGATCCAAAAAATTTTCCAAAATATGCCGCCTTATAATTTCCCCGCTTATTCCATCGTAAGTCATCTGCCCGACATCAATCCGCCGAGGCTGCATCAGATTACTTCCGTCAGCCCCCTCATTGTTTAAAGCATGAAAACCAAGTCCTAAACGGTACGCAAATGATATGCTCCACAGTTCCATTATTGTTCCTCCTCTCCTGAATTGTTTGTTTCGGAGGCATCTGCATCAGACACCTCTGGTTTAGACTCTTTCGGTTTATATGTGCTTTCTTGGATAAGATACATCCTGAACAGGTCACGAAAAGTCTCGAAATCCCGACCTTCTCCAACACTTGCCAAAAGCGCTGAAGGGTTGTAGTCCTCGTTTCTGTGAACTGTCCCAATTTGTCCATGCTCACGATGTCCTTGCTCAAGAAGGATCAAGGCTTTTTCCCTAAAAGCCCTCGGTGAAGGTGCGGAGCGCAGCATGACTACTTCGTCATACCATACTTTGCCTTTTTCACCTTCATCAGCCTTGTTCTGACGGGCAAAATAGATGGCAGATGCTACAGCTTTTGCAAATTTACGCACCGCCTCATGATCTCCTTTCCAATCCCCGTAACTCATACCAAACACCTCCTTTACATATTCTGATTTTGTAAAAATTTGTTGATAATACCCTTTTACCTTAAATGATCTTTCCTGAGAGGTAATCATTGATGATAGATGTTTTCCCACAGGCTGCATCAGCCAATAAGCCATTGCAAGGACATCAGGAGTAAATTCTGTAGCCTTGTATTCTCTTCCCTGTTTATTCCATGCCTTGCTGACTAATATTCTAAAAATACGATGTATGTGAGCAGCAAAATCAGCCGTTTCAATTTTATCTATAGCTGTTGATTTTATTGAAATCAAACCCGAATAATTGTCGCTTCGTTGGCTTCCAAGATTTGTATTGAAAGCAACCGCAGATAAACGTTTCTGGTATCCTTCCGAAAAAAGGGATGATTTAAGAGATAGTAAAGCCAACGCCTGCGAGCAAATTACATTGGGTAATCCAAGCCAGGCACGCAAAGGACTAACTACTTTAGATAGATCAATCTGTCCCTCAAATACAGGCAAAAACAAAATGTTTCCCAGACTTTCCGTTCTTTTCTCCCCTGCAAAGGCAAGCATTCCTTGACCTAATGGGATATCAGCCTTACATTCAGGTTTCGATGTTTGACCTGTCTGCAAGGTTTCGTAAGTATAAGCGGCTATACCTCTGATACCCGTCTGTAAGATTGAATCATAGCTCTTTTTCCCCTCTATAAAATAGCTGTCAGAGGAAAGATGCCTCTCAAAAATATGAGAGTGTAAGAAATCGCAAAATTCCCCGGCATCAGGTTTTTTCTTATCCCACACCTGTTTAAACGTGTCAACATCCCGGCCTTCCAAAAAATGAGTACGTTGTCTCCCTGTTACCTCCCACTCATTGCCAGCATCATGTATAGCAACATCCTCCCGCAGTCCGATGTATAAATCAATAGCTCCGTAAAGCTTCAACACATCAAAGAACGGCAGCCCTGTTTTGGGAACATACAATATAACTGGCTTACCTCCAAAATCTTGTAGTGTCGAAGACGCCTTTGACCAATCAAAATTCATCATGATTCAGCCCTCCACATCTCCAACTCCTCACCTGCTGCATCTTCTCTGTCAGCCATAAGGATTGCCCTTCCGACAAGAGCATAAATGGGGAAAAGGTCTACATTCGGCAATAACAGAGGTACATCTTCCTTTGCAGGAGATTTTTTGGCTGCCTCAAGGATTTTATCAGATTGTTTTAATGTTATTTCAGAAGTGGAAACAGCTTTTAAGACATCCTTAATAAATTCATTGGTTTGTGGATGCGGGTTAAAATGATGATTAACCTGAGATGGATTTAAAAAGCTTGAATGGTGGCGAGCCGCAGATAGAGCAATTGAGCGGATTAGATATTGTTGGGCTGAATCAAGCGAGCCGATCAAGAGCTCAGAGGCTTTTATCATGGCATTATATCCAGGCGGCGTATGTGGAACACCAATACGATTACCCATTTTTGAAGTCCGTCCAAGAAGTTCAGCAATAGGTTCACCTT
>JADLDG010000068.1 GCA_020846775.1 Nitrospirota bacterium | reverse complement strand
GACATTCAGAGATTCCATCACCTGATTCGCAAGGGTGGTCTTCCCAACCTGTCTCGGACCTGCAAGTACCTGCATAAAGCGGCGCGGTTCATTAAGGCGTGAAAGGAGGGTGTTGAAAATTGGACGTTTATACATAAAATTACAAATTACTCAGGCTTTTGAGTAAATTTACTCAAAACTATGAAACCTGTCAAGGGATAAATTGACAATATCACGTACTCCAGGGATAGCAAGACCTCATAAATCGAGATCTAACGGCTTGACAGAAAACCTTACCATTGATAATTATTTTTTGCTTATTGAGAATGAAGGCTCTTTCAGCATAATTTTATTGAGTAGATGGTCAATAATCAGTATAATCTATAGAACATGACGATGGGGGGAAAAGAGATGAATGCACTTGAAAAAACAGTCCTCGATAAATTTAAATCATTGCTTTTGAAACAAGTCAGTTTATATAAATTGATCTTGTTTGGCTCAAGGGCAAGAGGGGATGCAGGAGCATACTCTGACATGGATGTTATTGTCATTCTGGATGATACCACCAAAAAAAAAGGCTTTGATTATGTAAGCGACTGTGCATGGGAGGCAGGATTTGAACACGGTATTGTAATAGTTCCTGTTGTCTTCACTAAAAATGAGTGGGAAGAAAGTCCTGAGCGTTACTCTTTGCTCGCCAAGGCGGTTGAAACGGAGGGGATCCTTCTGTGAAGGATGAAGATATTTCCACTCTTATTAAATACAGGTTGGAACAGGCACAGACTGTTATTGAAGATGCAAAATTTCTTCTTGGGGGGAGGCCGTAGTCCGCAAAGTGTCGTGAACCGGGCTTATTACGCAATGTTTTATGCTGCACTTGCCCTGTTGCAAGAAATTGGTAAGATCCCATCGAAGCATGCAGGTGTAATAAGCATTTTTGACACCGAGTTTGTTCTTAAAGGAACCTTCCCAAAGGAACTTTCAAAAGATTTTCATAAGGCATTTGAAATGCGCCAAGTCTCGGATTATAAAACCTATACACCTATTTCGAAAGAAAAGACACAAGAGACATTAAATAATGCGGTTAGCTTTGTTGAGGAAGTGAAAAAGTATTTTGCTGAGCCTGCAAAATAACTATTAAATAATTTCTTATCCCTGCCTGTTTACACTATCAAAGCCACAGCCCTAGGCGTAAGGTCATTACCATCAAGCGGCGGCAAGTACATGGCCTCAACGTGATAAACCGGCTGCCCGGGGATCCTCCAATCCTATGTACCATTTGCAATCTCAGTAGTCTCCACCGCCCTGTAGATACATGAATTATCCGGAACAGATTTATTTAATGGAATAAAATGTCTGAAACCGGGAGAGTGTACGATCATCGCATCAATAGAGGTGGGCAATTCGACAGGGACAATCCTGATACCGATCTGCCTTTTAAGAATGCTGGAATCAATTGTTATTGTCCGGAAAAGATCTATAGAATAAATAGGACTGTTGATATAGAATGACACGAAGCTCATAGAAAAAAACAGAGGACATTAATCAATGTCAATGTTTACAAATGATAATTACTATGCTCTGTCTTATGGCATTTATGAAGCCTTGCTCGATGAAGGGTTGCGAGATGCGCTCTTACGACACCCAGAGCTTCGATCTGTTTTCGCTAAGATTGATCCTGAAGAGCAACCTTCCCGCTATGCAGCCTTTGTTGCCAGGGTTATTGAAAAATCTTTGCAGCAGGAAACCGATCCAAATGAACGACTCAACCTCTGTAATCACCTAATCGATCTTCTTTCCGGTACCAGCGAAAAAGCTTATCTCCAAAAACACAAACTTGTGCCCGGAGAAACATCAGTGCTGTCAGAAATAACACCTCCACATTATGCTCAGCAAGGAATGCCTCGTCCTGCAACACCAATAGCTGAGAGCAGTCTGTTTACTGGATCTCCTCATGAACCACAGCTCCTTCAAGACCTACAGGCTGAGATGCGATCAGCTGATGCAGTAGATATGTTAATTTCTTTTATCAAGTGGTCCGGCCTGCGCCTCCTTATGCCAGCTTTGGAGGATCTTCGTATCCGCAACGTCCCTGTGAGGGTAATCACGACCTCATATATGGGTGCTTCTGACTCTCCTGCCGTTGAATGGCTTGCTAAAATGCCAAATATCAAAGTTAGAGTATCATATGATACCGACAGAACCCGTCTTCATGCAAAAGCATATCACTTCCAACGCAACTCCGGGTTTTCAACAGCGTATATTGGATCGGCCAATATGTCCCATGCTGCAATGACAAGCGGGCTCGAGTGGAATCTTAAGGTAACGGCTCAAGACATGCCGCATATTCTTGAGAAATTTTCTGCAGAGTTCGAGACATATTGGAACAGCCGGGAGTTTCTTCCTTTCCATCCTGACGATCCTCTACCTTTTCGCGAGGCAATACAACATGCACGCACAAAGACACCCCTACCTACTGCGTTTTTCGATCTACGTCCTCATCCCTTCCAGGAACGTATACTCGATGCCCTTCAGGCAGAACGAACCGTTCACGGTCAAAGGAGGAATCTCGTAATCGCTGCAACGGGCACCGGTAAAACTGTTGTTGCTGCATTTGATTTTCGGCGATTTTTTGAGACACAAAACAGGCAGGCCCGCTTACTATTTGTCGCTCACCGGAGGGAGATATTAGAACAAGCAGTTGTAACCTTCAGAAATGTATTGCGTATAGCCGATTTTGGTGAACTACTTGTTGGTCCTTACGAGGCAACGCGCATGGAGCATCTATTCTGTTCTGTGAATATGCTGAGTTCCCGCCGACTATGGGAGCAAGCAGGTACTGATTTTTATGACTACATCGTCATTGATGAGGTTCACCACGGCCCCTCAGACAGTTATCGTGCTATTTTCGATTATCTCACACCCCAGATCCTTCTTGGCCTTACTGCAACACCCGAGCGTATGGATGGGAAAAGTGTTATTGCTGACTTCGGTAACCGTTATGCGGCAGAGATACGATTGCCTGAGGCACTTGATGAAAAACTACTCTGTCCCTTTCACTACTTTGGCGTTGCTGATCCAGTGGCTCTAACTGCCGAAACATTCTGGAAAAATGGTAAATATGATATCCATGAACTGGAGAACGTTTATACCGGAGCACATGTCCTGGCTCTGCAACGTCTTGATGCTATAGTGGATGCTCTATTGCGTTTTGAGCCTGACCTGTCACGTGTGAAAGGCATAGGTTTTTGCGTGTCGGTCCACCATGCAGAGTATATGACGAGTATGTTTAATGAACGAGGGATAGCGTCGGATGTGCTCGTAGGTGAGACTATAGATGATAAGAGAACCTCTTTATTAAAAGATTTTCGAGACGGTAAACTTACCTTTCTTTTTACCCGGGATGTGCTTAATGAAGGCCTCGATGTGCCTGATGTAAATACAGTCCTCTTCTTACGCCCCACGGAGAGCCTAACCGTGTTTCTTCAACAGCTGGGCCGTGGCCTGCGTCATGCACCGGATAAGGATTGTCTTACCGTAATCGATTTTGTAGGACAGGCGCATCGCCGTTACCGGATTGATAGTAAATTAAAAGCCCTGCTGCCTAAGACCCGTTATTCCGTAGATCGTGAAATAGAACTTGATTTTCCACACCTGCCGTCGGGATGTTCTATACAGCTTGATCGTATTGCGCGGGAGTACGTCCTCACTAATATCAGGGATAATTTGCGTAACCTGTCCGTCCAAATACCGGAACGGCTCCAGACTTTTGAGAGCGAGGCCAATCAGCCGTTGACCTTCAATAATTTCGTGCGCTATCATGATTACGAACCTGAGACTCTCCTCGTTAAAGAAACATGGTCAGATTGGAAAGCAAAGGCACATCTCATTGAGCCACCGAGTGATCCTGATAAAGTCAGACTGGGAAGCGCTCTCGTAAGGGCTGCTTCAATAACGGGTCCACTGGAAATCAAAGCATTACGCCAGGCAGTAAACAGACTTCGGTTGAATGATATCGAGGGAGCCTTAGAGGAAGCCTCTGGCATTGCTCTCCCCATTCATTACCGATTGTGGAACAAGCCAGGCAAAGCTTTGGAGTTACCAACCCTGCATGAGTCTTTCTTGAGGCTCTCCAGAAATCAGTCATTTCTTAATGACATTGAAGAAGTTCTTGAATGGGCAGAGGCAGAAACACGCGTCGGTGGGGTAACACCGGAATTGCCTTTCCCTTGCTCTCTGGAACTTCATGCTCAGTATGGCAATTCATACATCAAGGCGGCGCTGGGGATGGCAACCCTTGAATCGGCCGGGCCAACCGGGGTGGGGGTCTTACACTTCAGGGACATCAAGGCGTATGCATTGCTTATCACCTTCCAAAAAACGGAACGGGAGTTCTCACCGAGTACCATGTATGCCGATTATCCCCTCAGCCGGGAACTCCTGCACTGGGAATCTCAGTCAAGCACAACTCAGGCCAGCGACACGGGACAAAACCTGATTCATCACAGGGAACGTGGCTACTCGATCCTGATCTTTGTCCGCTCTGCGAAGAAAAGAAATAACATAACGATTCCCTTCATATACCTTGGTCCTGCCGATCGGGTCAGTTACGAGGGTGAACGTCCCATCAAGATAATCTGGCGGCCTCATCACCAGTTGCCGGCTGAGATATTTGAGGAAAACCGACGAGGTGGATAATGCCCTGCCATTTCATCTAATCCGCAAAACACATTTTCCTCAGAAATGAATAAAAGTATAATTGTAAAGCTCTCAACATTTATTTATCCTCCCAACGTGGATAGTTAAATTATGGACAAATAAGACAGCACATATTTTCTGGTTACTTATTTAAGGAGTGATGACTGAAGATTGGAGCACATTAAGTGAAATTTTGGGTGGGGGTTACAGATAACTCATGGTTTAATTTCTTATCAAAACTAAAACCTGATGAAGTGAACTTCTGGCAACCAGGTGGAAATGTCACTTTCGGAACTTTAAAACCCGGAGAGCCGTTTCTTTTTAAATTACATAGCCCCTAAACTATATTGTTGGAGGAGAATTTTTTTGTCAGTCATTCCTTCCTGCCACTGTCCTTATCCTGGGAAGCTTTTGAAAAGAAAAACGGTGCAATAGACTTCGAAAGCTTTCGTTCAAAAATTATTCATTTTAGAGGACGCTCTGAACCTGATCCCATGATTGGATGTATCATATTGACTGAGCCATTCTTTTTCCCAAAAAATGAATGGATTCCCATACCTAAAAACTGGTCCCCTAACATTGTTCGTGGGAAAACATATGATACTGATGAAGAAACAGGAAATACTTTATGGTCTATGGTTCACGATAGGCTTGTAAAAAGTAAGGAATTAGTTGAAATATGTGCGAATAATACAGAAAGAGTATCTGGGGGGGTTGTACTTTATGGATCTGAATTCTTAACACGTGCCCGAATAGGACAAGGAGCCTTTAGGGTGCTGGTAACGGACGCATATGAAAGAAGGTGCGCTATAAGCGGAGAACGCACCCTTCCTGTTTTAGAATCGGCGCACATAAAACCATATTCACTATCCGGACCCCATAGTGTGAATAACGGAATTTTATTACGTTCAGATTTACATAAGTTGTTTGATTTAGGTTATTTAACTATAACTAATGATTATCATGTAGAAGTCAGTAAAAGGATAAAAGAAGAACATAATAGCGGAAGAGAATACTATGCCTTACATGGCAAACATCTGATCAATCTTCCCATGAACGATTCAGACAGCCCGGCAATAAAATTCATTGAGTGGCATAATGAGAATATTTATGTGCCATAACTGCATTTTATTTTGTAGCGACTTTTACCAGATCACCCTTTATTCGGGACACGGGGCCGGTTGGGGCTATGGGGAAGAGTATGTGGATGAGGAAATAAAAAAGGTCATTGATGCCAATATCCGGATGTATGATTTTGCAATAGAGTCTATAATAACTCCACAAGATTTAGGTGAGTTCTTAACGATTGCTTACGAGGCTTATGAGGCATACTGAAGATTACTCCGATGACAATCCGCAGTGCGTCCTCAGTCGCGTCGAATAATTCACCGCAATTATCCCACCCTCTCCGCGAGCCAAATTTTGATCAGCGATTGGTAAGGTACATCCCTCTTATTGGCTTCTATCTTGATCCGCTCAAGAAGTGCGGCCGGCAGCCTGATGGAAATAGCCTGTGTGGAAGACTTCAGATTGGGTAAGCGGGCCTCTACAGCTTTTGACCAGTCCAGATATTCGGTCGAGTCATGAGTCTCCCAGAATTTCCGTTCTGCTTTCTCAGATTTAAATTTAGGGATGGGTTTAAGTTTTGGTTTCATAGGATTTTCTCTCCTTGTAATGCATATCCCGGGCGGATATCACCCGGATTTTAGTGCCTTCAGATCTCAGAGTGAACGTTATGTGCAGAAGTCTTCCATCACTG
>JADLDG010000067.1 GCA_020846775.1 Nitrospirota bacterium | reverse complement strand
TGCGCCCAACCTTGCTCGAAAGAACCTTTTGACTTTACTGCTCGTTGAATAATTTCTTTTTGTCGCTGGGTCGGATCATAAAATTTAGATAGTTTACTGATTTTATCTATTCCTTCTTTTCGTGCAAACGCTTCAATTAACTCACGCAGGCCTTCTTGCAGCGAGGTTCCACGTGTAATAATAGCGCCAATTGAAATCACACCATCAGCGTGTAGACGTTTAAAGTTTTCCAGATCACGATCATAAAATGGATCCTTGTTGTTCCATTCTATTTCAAGGGCAAAAGTGCCTCCAGGAAATATTTTAACGTGATCTATTTCATGAGAGATTGATTCCTTTTCCGCTCCATCAACTATTTTTTTTATCTCAAAAATGTGTTTTTTCCAAACATACTTATTGGCAAGCATTTTTCTAATTCTTTGTGTCAGTTCACCTTCCCCACCTCCGCCGTAAACGAGTTCCTCGACAGGAATAGTGACGTCGAGGAGCACAGCCTCCAGTTCATTAACTGCAGCACTCATATCATGTTTGAGGATAGCTTCTGCATGATGCAGTGCAAGAACCTGGAAACCCTTCTTTTTTATATTTTCGAACATTGCTATCCTCGATACCTGATAACATATCAGGATCTGCTTTCAACTCGCAAGAATCCTATCACATTTTATTTTATTTGTTAATTGATAAGTTCCAAAATCTTCACACCGCGATGTTTTATGCTTTTAAAAGCGTTTGCTTTCAACCGTCACTAACAGGTTTGGACTGGATGAAAATAGTTCTGAAAATTCGAGAACCAAGACTATGTAGAAACTGATGGCTGAGATAAAGGCCTCCAAAGTGTGAAAGGTGAACTAAAAAAAATAAATCCTAATTATTTTGGTGATACTACGGGGAATAACAGATTTCATATAAGGAAGATGAACACGATGAGCTATTACAAACCATAAGTTTTTGCATAGTCTATGTAATTCTGCGCTGATTGTTTTATTCTTGCTCTTTCTGCATCAGTAAGGTCGCGTTTTGGTTTAGCCGGGAATCCGATTGCAAGTGTCCCCGGAGGAATTACAGCTCCCTCTGTAACAAGGGCGCCGGCGCCTATGATGCAGTCTTCGCCAACAACAGCGCCGTCGAGAATGGTTGCGCCCATACCTATCAGGCACCTGTCCTTAATAGTACATCCATGAAGTGTTACAGAGTGCCCGACTGTTATTTCATTGCCAAGGATAAGGGGATGGGTGTTCTTTGTAACGTGCAGCATGCACAGGTCCTGGATGTTTGTGCGATTGCCTATCCGGATGTAATTGACATCACCTCGTATGACGGCATTAAACCAGACACTGGAGTATTCAGCAATCTCTGTATCACCTATTATTATTGCTGATTCGACAAGAAAGACTGTGTCATCTATCCTTGGATAAATACCCTTGTATGGCATTATATTTTTCATTCTATCATCCTGCAAAGAAACATTTATTTGTTTCCTGCTTTTTTCTCCACCACCTCTTTGGCCGTTTCCCCAAGTAGCAGCGTCGCTAAATGCTCTGTTGCCTGATTTAATTCAGTTGTGGATTCTTTAATTCCTGTTGTATCGTTACTGTTTATGGCTGCCTCAGTCTTGTTGATCGTCCCGTCAATCAAAGATTTTTCTTCCTCTGTCAATAAATGACTGCATTTATCGAGCGCCTTCCTTGTTGCAGAAAGCACCTTATCCGCCTCCGTCTTTGCATCAAACAGTTCTTTCCTGGCAGCATCCTCTTTCCTATGTTCTATTGAATCCCTGACCATCTTTTCGATCTTTTCCTGCGGTACATCAATCGTGGACTTCATGTGAACAGCCTTTTCCTTCCCTGTATTGACATCCCTTGCGAGCACATGGAGGATCCCATCTGCATCAATGGTAAACTGGACCCCTATCCTGGGAACACCTGCGGGAGCAGGTTTAATGTCCTCGAGAGCAAAAGTCCCGAGTGACCAGTTATCAGAAGCCATTTGACGCTCACCCTGAAGTATTTGTATCGTTACTGCAGACTGGTTATCCACTGCTGTAGTAAAGAGCTCTCCGGCCCTTGTAGGTATAGTTGTATTTCTTGGAATTATGACATTCATGAAGCCGCCGTAGGTCTCAATACCCAGAGAAAGCGGTGTAACATCAAGCAGTAAAAGATTTGATATCAGGCCTGACATGACACTGGCCTGGATGGCGGCCCCCAATGCCACAGCCTCGTCAGGATTAATAGACCGGTTGGGTTTTTTTCCGAAGATTTCTTCGACCCGCTGTTGAACCAATGGAATCCTCGTTGAACCGCCGACAAGTATGACCTCGTCAATATCATCCCGTGTCAGTTTGGCATCCATCATTGCCTGCAGGCATGGTTTTCTTGTCCGGTCAATGATATCGCTGACAAGCCCCTCAAATTCCTCTCTGGTCAGTTTATATTTAAAGCTGAACGATGAGGTCAGGAATGGCATGTATATTTCAACTTCCTCCTGGAAGGATAATGCACACTTTGCCTTTTCAGCCTCTTCCCTGATCCTGCTTAAAACCATCAGATCACCTGACTGGTCACCGCCGCCGCCGGCGGCTATATGGCTAAGCAGGAAATCTATCAGACGACGGTCTATGTCGTCTCCTCCAAGCCGTGTGTTACCGCAGGTAGATAAGACCTGAAAGACGCCGTTTTTTATTTCCAGGATGGAAATATCAAAGGTTCCTCCGCCAAGGTCATAAACCCCGATTGTTGAGTTTAGTCGCTTGTCAACGCCATACGCAAGGCTTGCTGCAGTCGGCTCATTAATGATCCGCTCTACCTTGAGTCCGGCAAGCTCACCGGCCTTTTTTGTTGCATTACGCTGGGCATCATTGAAGTATGCAGGGACAGTTATTACCGCACGGTCTACCGTATCGCCAAGAAAGCGTTCGGCATCCTTTTTGAGTTTACGCAATACAAAGGCGGAAATTTCTTCAGGAAGATAGCGCTTATCGTCAACCACGATGCTGACAGGTTCATCCCCGCTGCCGGCAACAGGATATGAGACAAACATGTCCTCATCCTTAATATCAGAGCCCCGCCTTCCTATGAATCGCTTTACAGAATAGACGGTTTTCTTAGGGTTCAGTACGCGCTGTCTGTTGGCAGTGTGTCCTATCACAGGCTCTGTCCCTCCGGTAAAGGCAACAACAGAGGGAGTAAGCCGTTGTCTGTCAGCATCTTCAATGACAACAGGTTTCCCGCCTTCAATAATGGCTACTACTGAGTTTGTGGTTCCAAGGTCTATGCCTATTATTCTGCCCATTCTGAAAACACCTCTTGTGGGTTTTATCGTACTAAAAGCAGGCGATGCCTGTTAACTAATTGCTACTATCAGCTCATCAATCAAAGTCTGCAGTTTGGATAGATAGGAGAGTTCGTGCGACAATATTGTCAGCCGGCGTACCTTTAATTTCCTGCTGTCATTTGAGTCAGAAAGCCATTCCTTATCCAGCGCCGCGATCTCCCTCAATACACCTTCCCACTTGCTCCCGGTTTCTTCCTTAAGCTCATTTAATTTCTTAAGATGATCCTGCCTTGTTTTTTCATCTCTGTCCTTTTCCTTTGCAAATTTATCTATTTTGTTGCATACATCGCTGGCCTCAATAAAAAACTCCATTGTCTCTGCTGAAGCATGCTTTGATACAGGCGCCTCCCTGTCGTTTTCCAGGCTTATAAGGTATCTTATCCGTTCTTTAGGATCTTTTAAAGTCGAATATGCCTTATTGAGTAAGGACGACGATTTCAGTGCAAGTTCCTGTACATCACGGGAGGAATTATAATACCTGTCAGGATGGACATTCTCGCTCAATTTCAGGAAATTCTCTTTCAACAAGTTTGTATCTATAACAGGCCTCTTCTCAACCTCCAGCATTGTAAAATAGTCCATATCTCCGGAGAAGGAAAGGAGTGAATGACAGTCAAAGCAGAAGAAACCCTCATAGGGACTTCCGCAAGACAGGCATTTTACCTTCCTGCCGTCATTATCATGATCATGTTCTGAGTCGTCATGTACCATACATGCTCCTTTTTTGCTCACCCGCATTAGACCTACTCTCTTTCCTCCGCTATATTCCTGAGAGAGAGGGAATTGTTGACTGGTGTCATAGTATCAGTGTTTTTAAAAAAGGGTTATCCCGTTTCTCTGAGCCAATGGTTGTTGCCGGGCCATGGCCAGGATACACCCTGGTTGTTTCATCAAGCTTAAAGAGCTTATCTTTAATGGATGACATCAGTTCTTCGTGTGAACTTCCCCACAGGTCTGTTCTGCCTATGCTCCACCTGAAAAGTGTGTCACCGGTAAATACTACACCCTCAGGAAAATAAAAGCTGACACTTCCCGGGGTATGTCCAGGCGTATGGATTACACTGCACTTGAGACACCCCTCGCCTATCTCCATGCCATCTTCAAGGATCTTGTCTATTTGTACGATTTCATCAGCAGTTATACCAAAAAAAGATGCCTGCGTAGGGAGTTGTTCATATAGGAAAATATCTCCCTTATGCAGGAATACAGTTGCCCCTGTTGCCTCTTTTAATGATTTTACCCCGCTGACATGATCTATATGGCCGTGCGTAAGCAGTATCTTTCCAAGATTCAGGGAATACTTTTTAAGGGTTTCCAGGATGTCCTGGACATCATCTCCGGGATCAATGACAACAGCTTCCCTTGTCTCCTCATCGCCGAGTATAAACACATTGGACTGAAATGGTCCAACAGCCAATGTCTCAAGAATCATCGAATCCATAAAGGGTATTATAAGTCATCGCTTCAGGATATTGCAATACTTTGCAAATTCATGGTATATTGCCTTATTCATGCTAAAGGCCATTATCTTCGATTTCGATGGTGTCATAACCGATAGCGAACCAGTCCACCTGAAGATGTTCCAGAAGGTCCTCGGAGAAATGGGGTTGACAATAAGTGAGAAAGATTATTACGAGATTTACCTTGGCATGGATGATAAGGGTTGTTTCAGTACAGTGCTGAAAACAAACGGCATTGATTCAAACCTTGAGGTTATTCAATCTCTCATAGATAAAAAGACTGTATACCTTATGGATTATATAAAAGATAACCTTTTTATTTATCCCGGGGTAGTGGATTTCATAGAGGCTTCATATGGGAAATATCTCCTTGCTATTGCTTCAGGCGCCCTGCGTCATGAGATTGAATTTATTCTTGAAGGAGCAGGGA
This sequence comes from Nitrospirota bacterium, assembly GCA_020846775.1. Lineage (NCBI taxonomy): Bacteria > Pseudomonadati > Nitrospirota > Nitrospirota bacterium. The sequence continues at coordinate 8,609 of JADLDG010000067.1, read as the reverse complement.
TCAGATCAGCATTCAGTATAATAGTAAGTGCCGAGGATGTGAGAGAAGGCAAACCAAATCCGGAGTGTTTTAACAAGGCGCTTGATAGATTAAATGAAATAAGTGCTCAGCCGATAATGACTGCTGATTGTTTGGTGATAGAAGATTCCATAGCGGGCGTAGAGGCGGCTAAAGCGGCTGGAATACGCTGTGCCGCGGTCACGAATACGTACAATCCTGACAGATTAAAGATGGCTGATATAGTAGTTGATAGAATCGCTGACATAGACTTGAGAATAATGTAAAGGTTTTCATAAACTTTAATTTTAAAAAGCGGGGGTGAATTATGGGATACAAGAATGTTGAGGAAGTTTTTGAGTCATTAAAAGGTATTACAGAAATAGATGACAGCAAGGTTAAGGTGAAAGATGAAGCAGCTGTAAGGGATAAACTTATAGACAAACTGGTCTTTAATGCGGTTTTTAATGACAGCACGGAGATCCGTGGTATGGTTAAGTGGCTGATACGGGCAATTGCACAGGAGCTCGGTGCAAAGCCTTCATCTATTCAGGGACTTTATGAGGCGATGGGGCGGGGTGATGTGAGCGGCTTTACGGTCCCAGCCATTAATATCCGGGGACTCAGCTACGATGTGGCAAGGGCTGTGATAAGGGCAGCAAAAAAGAACAATTCAGGGACTTTCATATTTGAGATAGCAAAGTCAGAGATAAGTTACACAGGGCAGTCTCCTGATGAGTATGCAGTGGTTATGATGGCTGCTGCGGTCAAAGAGGGATACAGGGGGCCCGTGTTCATACAGGGAGATCATTTCCAGGCTAATGCTAAAAAGTATCAGCAGGACCCTCAAAAGGAAGTTGAAGGACTGAAGAGCCTTATCAAAGAGGCTATAGAAGCAGGATTTTACAATATAGACATAGATTCCTCTACATTGGTTGACCTGTCCCAGTCTGATCTCAAAGGGCAGCAGCGCCTTAATTTTGAGATTGCTGCAGAACTTACTGCACATATTAGACAACTTGAACCTGAGGGTATTACTGTTTCAGTTGGCGGAGAGATTGGTGAGGTAGGAGGAAAGAACAGCACGGTTGAAGAACTATGCGCATTTATGGATGGATATAAAAATTCCCTTGCTGCCAAGGGGGCTTCATTGAAGGGGATTAGCAAGATTAGTGTTCAGACAGGTACTACCCATGGAGGCGTTCCACTTCCTGACGGCACCGTAGCAAAGGTGAAACTTGACTTTGATACACTCGCGAATATCTCAAAAGTTGCGAGAGAAAAATATGGCTTATCAGGCGCTGTTCAGCACGGGGCATCAACTTTGCCGGACGAGGCGTTTCACAGGTTTCCTGAAACCAGCACAGCGGAGGTTCACCTTGCGACAGGGTTTCAGAATATGACTTATGACAGCAAGGTATTCCCGAGTGAGCTTAAGGAAGAAATTTATAGTCATTTAAGACAGGCTTGTGCCGAGGAGAAAAAGGCCGGAGAGTCTGATGAGCAGTTTATTTACAAGACGCGTAAGAAGGGGTTTGGTCCTTTCAAGGAAAAATTCTGGACGCTTCCGGAAGAAGTAATAAAGACCATTGGCCAGGAGCTTGAAGACAAGTTTGACTTTTTGTTTAAGAAGTTGAATGCGGTAAACAATCATGATATTGTCCTGAAGTATGTAAAGTAGATCAAATTATCAATATATAATGAAATTATTCTATTAAGCCGGGATGAATGGTGGAATTATGTTAACATCGTTCATCGGGGGGCTGCCAATTCTCAGGCAATAATTCCGGAGAAATTTTTATGGATGCAGTTATTGAATATGGGGATGTAGGGAAATTCATCCTTGAGCTCCTGAAAGACTATGATGTGATTGCACCTGTAGAGAAGGATAACCGTTATATATTTGAGCAGGTAGATGACCCTTCCAGGATAGTGTATAATTATGACACGACAATCCTCCCCCCGATAAAATGGATTTATCCTAACAATGAAGTTCTGCTGCGGTTTAAACTTAGCGACCTCACGGAGGCTAAACCGGTTAATGCCTTCCGCAATCAGGCGCTTTTATTTGTTCATCCCTGTGATATTAATGCCATAAACATAATGGATGAGGTACTTGCCGAAGAACCTGCGGATACGAATTATCTTGCGAGAAGGAGGTCGTCCATAATAATCGGCTATGACTGTTCCTGTCCGTGCAGGGAGAATATACTTTGCTATGACAAGGGTTATCACAAGGCAGATAAAGGTTTTGATATCCTTTTTACAGATTTAGGGAACAGGTTTTATGTCACTGCTGCTACTGATATTGGAAATACAATCATAGAGAAGAGTAATGTCTTTATCAAGGCAGGGTACTCTGACCAGACAGACTTATCGAAGACCAACTGGGAGAGGGATTCTGCATTTAAGAAGAAGATTCATGGAGATATTAACCGGCTTTCACATGTCCTGAAGGATGAATATGACGATGCCATATGGGAGGCTGAGGGCAAGAAATGCCTTTCGTGCGGGGCCTGCGTAATTGTGTGTCCTACCTGTTACTGTTTTGATGTCGTGGATGAGGTATGTCCTGATATGGAAATGGGAGTAAGGTACAGGAGATGGGATGGTTGTCAGATACAAAGTTTCTGTCAGGTTGCCTCCGGTGAGAATTTCCGGGATAGTGCTGCAGAAAGGGTGAGGCACAGGGTTTTTAAGAAAGAGGTCTATCTTAAAAAGAGGTTCGGAAGGTCGGGGTGTGTAGGATGTGGCAGGTGCATTGAGCACTGTATAGCAGATATAAGCATCATTGATATTTTTAACCATGTCATGGAAAGGAAAAAGGGGCATGGAGAGATCTAATCTATTACCAAGACCTGCTACGATTGTTGATATAAGACAACTGACGGACAAGGAAAAACTATTTACCATCAGGATGAATGAAGGTGGAAGTCTTCAGTACAGACCGTGCCAGTTTGTCATTTTTTCGATATTCGGCATAGGTGAGGCCCCTATTTCAATTACCTCTTCCCCACTTGACTCGGGTGAGACATTTGAGCTTTGTATCCGTTCAGCAGGGAATCTTACAGGGGCTGTTCACAAACTCTCATTACATGACAGTATCGGGATACGGGGGCCATTCGGTAATGGATTCCCATTAGAGAGAATCCACGGTAAAGACATACTGATAGTTGCCGGCGGGCTCGGATTGGCACCTCTCAGATCCCTGATAAATTATGTCATCCATCACAGATGGAAGTATGGAAAGGTCACGATCCTGATTGGCGCAAAGAGGCCGCAGGACATTTTATTTAAAGAAGAGGTAATGAAGTGGGAGAATGATTCTTCTGTAGATACATATATCGCGGTTGATCTTGCAGAGACAAACTGGACAAGGCATGTTGGAGTTATTACGGGTTTGTTTAAATATGTTGATGTAGACCCCCTGAACACTATTGCGGCAGTAGTTGGGCCTCCGGTTATGTACCGGTTTGTTGTCGCTGAGCTCCTTTCAAAGGGTATCTTTGAGGGAAATATATTCATGTCATTTGAGAGAAGGATGCGCTGCGGCATAGGGAAGTGCGGACATTGTCAGATAAACGGGATTTATCTGTGCCAGAATGGGCCTGTTCTGTCTTACAGGGACGCAAGGAAACTGCAGGAAGCAATGTAGCGATAAAATCCTCCTTAATCCCCCTTTTTCAAAGGGGGAAATCAGGTTCCCCCCTTTAGAAAAGGGGGATTTGAAAGGTTATTTTCGTATGAAACCAAAAGTCGCATTTTTCAGCTTTTCAAGCTGTGAGGGTTGCCAGCTCCAGGTACTGAACCTCGAAGAGGAGCTGCCAACCCTGTTAGGTTTTATAGAGATCGTCAACTTCAGGGAGGCGATTGACGAAAAACGGGACGACTATGAGATTGCCTTTATAGAGGGATCCATTACAAGGGAGTCTGATATTGAGGAGTTAAAAGAGATAAGGGAAAAGGCAAAGGTACTGGTTGCCTTTGGCGCTTGCGCAGACCTTGGCGGGGTAAATGCCTTAAAGAACCTTCACCCCCAGGACTCATGGCTCCCGGCTGTTTACGGGAGGAGTGACCTTTTCTCTGATACTATGCTGACAAAAAGGATTAAGGATATAGTCCCGGTAGATTTTGTTATTCCGGGTTGTCCAATAGATAAAGGGGAGTTCCTGAGGTTTGTGCAGTCATTGCTCCTCGGGATACAACCAAGGCTTCCTGACTATCCTGTATGCGTAGAGTGCCGGTCCAGGGGCAATGTATGTCTTGTTGAAGAGGGAAAGTGGTGTCTTGGTTCCGTGACCCGCGCAGGGTGTGGTGCAATATGTCCGACATTCAGGGACCCATGTGCAGGATGCCGGGGGCTTACGTCATCGCCTAATATTGAATCCCTTGTTAACATATTAATGGAAAAGGGACACTCACTGGAAGAGATCAGGTCGAAGCTTAACATATTTAATGGACTTGAAATTATTAACATATAGCAGGGCGTGCATTTCAAACCATATTTTGTAAGGAACTATAATGTCACATGATATCAATATAAAACATATAACAAGGGTTGAAGGGCACGGCAACATCGTTCTTAACATCAAAGAGGGGAGGATAGAAGAGCTCCGTCTTGAGATAGTTGAGTCACCCCGCTTCTTTGAAGTAATGCTCCTGGGCCGTAATATCCTCGAGGCCCCCCCTATTACATCGAGGATATGCGGGATATGTGCTATCAGCCATACAACCGTTTCGATCAAGGCCTGCGAGGATGCCCTCGGGATTATTCCTTCTGAAAATGTTGTTCTCTTAAGAAAGATACTGCTGCATGCGGAACTCCTGCAGAGCCATATACTTCACATATATCTCCTTGTAGCCCCTGATCTGTTTGGTGAAGGTTCTGTAATACCGCTTGCAGCATCACATCCTGATATAATAAAGCGTGGTCTTCGATTAAAGAAGGCTGCCAATGATATCTGCAAGGTCCTTGTGGGAAGACACATTCACCCGATAGGAATGGTTGTCGGCGGCTTTACAAAACCACCTGCATCTAAAGACCTTGCTGAAGTTCGAAGGATATTAGAGGGTATGATCCCTGACATGGAAGAGACTGTGAGGTTCTTTGAAGAGCACAGGATGCCTGAGTTCAACAGGCCTACAAAATATTGCTCTATCCGGAATGAAGATGAGTATGCCCTTTACGACGGGCTATTATATGCTAAGGATAACCCTCAGCTTGAGGTCCAGCGGTACAAAGAGTTTATAAATGAAAATGTTGTAACTTATTCCACGGCTAAGCAGGTGCGCTCAGGAGACAGTTCAATTATGGTTGGCGCCCTCGCAAGGCTTAATAACAATTATGCCTCGATTTCAGAAAAGGCAAAAGAAGCGGCGGAACGGCTTGGTTTTGTCCCACCATGTACGAATCCTTTTATGAATAACATTGGGCAGGTCATTGAATGTGTTCATTCCATTTACGATTCCCTCAAGATATTGGATATCCTTGATGCTAATCTGTCGTCGGCCCCTTTTTCGCCGCCATTTTCGGGAACAGATTTAAAGTCTGTCCCCGGCAACGGGAATGAAGGAAAAGGGTTTGGTGTAGTAGAAGCGCCCCGAGGCTCCCTCTATCATGAATACGGGATTGATGATAAGGGGATCATAAGGTCTGCAAACTGCATAATACCTACAGCACAGAACCTCCTGAATATAGAAAAGGACATAGAGGCTATGGTCCCTTCAATTCTGGAGATGCCAAAGAGTGATATAGAAAAAAGGCTTGAGATGCTCGTCAGGGCGTATGACCCATGCATTTCATGCTCTACACATTTCCTTGAGGTAAAATTCATTGAGTGAAGACAGGCTCCTGATAATTGGACTGGGCAATCCTCTAATGGGAGATGACGGGGCAGGTATTGAGATTGTCAATGAGTTGATGAGATCAGATTTACCGGAATGTGTTGACCTGATTGACGGAGGGACTCCCGGGGTCGGCCTGATAGACCTGATGTCAGGTTACGAGAGGGTAATCGTGGTTGATGCGGTAAAGGTCGAAGGTGGAATGTTTTCAGAAGTACCGGTCATGAGGCTTCAGCATTGTAACCCTGAACTTGTTTCAGGGTCACAGACGAAGAGAGCCGGAAACAATACAGAAAAAAGTTCAGGACAAAGGTTCGGGATGACACGGGACAAAGACAATTGTTCTCTTCATGAGACGGAATTGTCGTCTGTCGTGAGACTAATGCAGACATTAGGGATGACTATCCCTGAGATTTCGATTGTAGGCATTAATGCCGTCAATCTTGCACCAGGCATTGGATTGTCACAGGAATGCAGGAGATTGATACCACAGGCAGTAAACTTAATTAAAGAGGCAGTTGAGCAAGTTGGTCGGGCAGACCTGATGCTGCCTGAATCAGGAGGGTATAAATCATGATCTCACTTGATGACTTAAAAAGGATCGAGTTTTTTTCAGATCTTGCAGATGACGAGATAAAATTGATTCAGGGAATATGCCGTGAAGAAAACTATCACGCAGGCGATTATATTATTGTTGAAGATGCGCCGGCAGATAATCTTTACATATTAAAAAATGGCAAGGTCTCAATTGACATTAAGGTAGGTAATGGTAAATACCTCAGTGTATTTACAGTTTCAAGGTTTGCCGAGCCATTTGGCTGGTCTGCCATAGTGGAACCATACAAGTCAACTGCAGCGGCAAGGAGCGTTGTTGATTCCACGGTTTTTTCTGTGGATAGAAGGAAGCTGATGGACATAATAGAGAAGGACTATCATATGGGCTTTCTCGTCATGAGAAGGGTAGCAAAGATAATATCAGAGAGGGTCAGAGAAACACGCCTTCAGTTGGTGCATACCTTTTATGGATAACAGGTTTACAACATGTGCTACGCCATTCCTGGAAAAGTATTAGAGATCAACAATAATACCGCACTTATAGAATATTTCGGCGAGAAGAAGACAGCCCTTGTTGATGCCGGAAATATCAATGTGGGGGACTATGTCTATGCGCAGGGAGGTTTTATCGTCGAGGCCCTCGAGCCTGAGGAGGCCCACGGCATTCTTGATGAATGGGAGGAAATATTCTTCAAGTTAAAAGATCGTGATGAGTTTCTTGCAGGAAAGAGTTCTCCGTTGGTCAGGTGTGATACAGATATCGGCAGGATAATATCCAAAGGAGAAGAAGGGGCAGAGCTTTCCAGAGGAGAAGTGCTTACTCTATTGAGGTGCAGGGATAGGGATGAACTAAACCTTCTCTACAGTAGTGCCAACAGGGTACGTCAGAAGGTTCATAAGAATTCGTCCTGTGTACACGGGATAATTGAATTTTCAAATATATGTAAGAACGACTGCGCATACTGCGGTATAAGGCTGGATAATGACAGGATAGAGAGATACAGGATGACCGCAGATGAGATTATTGATACAGCGGCGTCATCAGCAGAGGAGTCAGGATTCCGGGCATTTGTGCTCCAGTCAGGTGAAGATGGTTATTATACCACTGAGAGGCTGTCAGAGATTATACGGGGCATAAAGGATAAGCATGGAGTCCTTGTATTTCTAAGTATTGGCGAGAGGGATGAGGAGAGCTACAGGAAGTTATATGAGGCAGGTGCGAGGGGTGTCCTTTTAAGATTTGAGACATCAAACCGGGACATCTACAGTAAACTTCATTCAACGCTTAATTATGAGGACAGGCTAAGGACCCTGAATGCGATCAGGGATACAGGTTACATAATCTCGACCGGGTCTCTCATAGGACTTCCAGGTCAGAGTGAAGAGGATCTCCTGAATGATATACTTCTCGCCAGGTCTTTTGGCACGGAGATGTATTCTTTTGGTCCATTCATTGCACACCCGCAGACACCGCTTGCATCAGTCAGGACAACAGATCTCGACACAATGCTCAAGGTCATTGCCGTAACAAGGCTTGTCCATCATGACGGGAATATACTTGTTACATCTGCAGTAGAGACACTGTTTGGAAGGGAAGGGGCAGAGAGGGCGCTTATGGCAGGCGGTAACTCCATGATGATAAATCTTACCCCGGACAGATATCGTAAACTGTATTCAATATATCCAGGCAAGGGAGAAAAGGGTAAAGACATCAAGGACAGGATATCAGAAACTATCTCACTCCTGTATTCCCTCGGCAGGGCGCCGACAGACATAGGAATGACCGGTGGCGCTACTGAGCATGATGTGAAAGTGAACGCCAGGATTACAAAGGATGATGAAAAAATCCCCCTTAATCCCCTTTTTTCAAAGGGGGAGACATTCCCCCCTTTAGAAAGGGGGGGTAAAGCTTGTCCTGAGCTTGTCGAAGGAGGGGGATTTGAAAGGTTATTTTCGAATGAAATTGACATCATCCTTCACAGAACGCGGAACGCATCTAATAAAGAAGTTGAAAGCATCATAGAAAAAGCAAAGTGCTTGACTGGTTTAACTCCGGAAGAGACTGCCATCCTGCTTCAGTGCAAAGACAAGGGGTTAACGGAATTACTCTACAGCACCGCCGAAGAGGTAAAGAAGGCGATCTATGGTAACAGGCTCGTCCTCTTTGCCCCTCTTTATCTTACCAGCAAGTGCGTTAACAACTGCCTCTACTG
>JADLDG010000066.1 GCA_020846775.1 Nitrospirota bacterium | reverse complement strand
TGAAACCTGCCGGAGGGCCCTTGAATCAGCGGCCGGTTTATGTCTTTCTCAAACCCATTATGAAGTGGACATTGAGCACTTCCTTATCAAACTACTTGAAATGCCGGACACTGATATTCAAAAGATATTGAGACATTTTGAGATTAATGAGACTCGCCTGGTAAATGAACTGACGCGGGCTATGGAGGGCTTCAAACGGGGCAATGCGAGGACACCTGCGCTTTCGCCCCGTATTCCAAAGATGGTACAGGATGCATGGCTTATTTCGTCAATTGATTATAAGGCCCCTGTGGTTCGTTCCGGACATATCATTCTTGCACTGATGAGTGTCGAAGAAATGGCCAGTATGCTTAATGCAAGTTCGGGCGAGTTTAAGAAGATATCTGTGGAGACACTGAGCCAGAGTTTTTCAGACATCATCTCAGGCTCCAGTGAAGACCATGAGATGCAATCCGCAGGAGCAGGAATGACAAGTCCCGCCGGCATACCTGCAAAAGGCACCAAGGCGCTTGACCAGTTCACAATAAACCTGACAGAAAAGGCGCGCAAAGGTGAAATTGATCCGGTCCTCGGGCGTGATTTTGAGATAAGACAGATGATAGATATCCTGATACGCCGCAGACAGAATAATCCAATACTAACCGGAGAGGCAGGTGTCGGAAAGACTGCAGTGGTTGAAGGATTCGCGTTGAGGATAGCCCAGGGTGATGTCCCTCCTCCATTGAGGAATGTGGCAGTGCAGACGCTTGATCTGGGTCTCCTTCAGGCAGGTGCAGGGATTAAGGGGGAATTTGAAGGCCGCCTCAAATCCATAATTGAAGAGGTCAAGGCGTCGCCGGTCCCGATAGTCCTTTTTATTGATGAGGCCCATACCCTTATAGGAGCTGGAGGTGCAGCAGGTTCAGGTGATGCAGCAAATCTCCTGAAGCCGGCACTTGCCCGCGGTGAGCTCCGCACAATTGCCGCTACCACATGGGCGGAGTATAAAAAATATTTTGAAAAGGATGCCGCCCTTGCGCGCAGATTTCAGGTAGTCAAGGTTGAAGAGCCTGATGAGGAAAAGGCAATGGTCATGATGAGGGGAATCTCCCCGTTTCTTGAAAAACATCATAATGTCATGATCACAGACGAGGCGCTGCGGGATGCAGTCCGGTTATCCCACCGCTATATCACAGCCCGGCAATTGCCTGACAAGGCAGTGAGCGTCCTGGATACATCCTGTGCGAGGGTAGCCATAGGACTCACAACAAGTCCTCCTCAAGTAGAGGAGGCAATCCGTCAGATTGGCAACATAGAGAGTGAGATGAAGATACTTGAAAAAGAATCACTCATGGGAAATGAACATACCGAACGCCTTGAATCACTGTCAAAAGATAAGGAGGCAGTCGGGATTCGAAGGGATGAGCTCACCACGAAATGGCAGGCAGAGATGGCGGTGGCAAATAAAATAATGGAGATAAGGCAGAAGATCCATGAGGCTTATCTCAAGAACCCTGTTGACCCGTCATTGGCAGGGTATAAAGAAGAGCTGATTAAGATAGAGCAGGAATTAAAGGAGGTGCAGGCAGACTCCCCATTAGTTCAGATTTCGGTTGATTCCCAGACCATCTCAGAGGTTATATCAGGCTGGACAGGAATTCCTACAGGGCGTATGTTGACCGATGAAATTACGGCAGTACTCAGCCTGGAGGCGCTGATCGGGAAGAGGATCATAGGACAGGACCATGCATTAAAGGCAATGGCGCAGATGATTCAGACGGCACATGCAGGCATTGAGGACCCTTCAAAACCAAAGGCCGTCTTTATGTTCGTTGGTCCAAGCGGCGTCGGAAAAACCGAGACAGCCCTTGCCCTCTCCGAACTCCTGTACGGAGGCGAACAGAATCTGATTACAATCAACATGTCAGAGTATCAGGAGGCGCATACAGTCTCAGGCCTCAAGGGGTCGCCTCCCGGATATGTCGGCTATGGTGAAGGCGGAGTGCTGACAGAGGCGGTTCGTAAGCGTCCGTACAGCGTCGTCCTGCTCGACGAAGTGGAAAAGGCCCATCCGGATGTGATTGAACTTTTCTATCAGGTCTTTGATAAGGGTATGCTTGAAGACGGCGAGGGACGCAAGATTGATTTCAAGAATACGCTGATTATTCTCACATCCAATATGGGTACAGATACCATCATGAAGGTTTGCGCCGACGAGGAGACAATGCCTGCACCCGCGGCACTGGCTGAGATGCTGAGGCCTGAACTGATTAAGCATTTCAAACCTGCATTTATAGGGCGGCTCAAGGTGGTTCCCTATTTCCCGATTACTGACAAAAATCTTCGCCTCATCGTCAAACTTAAACTCAATAAAATATCAAAGAGGATGATGGAAAACAGGAATGTGGTCTTCAACTTTGGTGATGAGATAGTTGAATCAGTTGCAAGCAGGTGCACAGAGGTGGAAAGCGGGGCGAGAAATATTGACCACATCCTCACCAACAACCTGCTGCCAGAGATGTCCAAGGAAATACTCTCGAGGATGGCTTCAGGCGAGCAGATAAAAGAGGTGAATGTTTCATTGAGCGATGCCGGGTTTGTGTTTAAGGTAACATAATAGTCCGCAACAACTTACGGTTGGAAAAAAGGTTGAACCGCATTCATTAATTACAGCAGGGTATTCAAGGACGTCCAACTCCTGGTTGAAATGAGTGAAATCGAGAGCAGACCGGACCCGAGGTCGGGTAGAAAAGCAAGGCTGTACCTATTTGTTCCCTGACGTGTAATTCTGGATCAAGTAAAATCTTCGTTGACAGAAAATTATCGCCCTGTTACGCTAACATAGAAAGAACAATTCCTATCACGGTTGATGAAAAACATTATTACATAATTTATACTTCAAACATATTGATAGAGTATAGAAATTTATTGAGAAAAGAATGATGAATAAATATACTTCCCTCTCAAAAGCACCTATTACTGAAGCACTTATAGATATTCGGGTTAAGCCAAAGAAAGGCATAGAGGTAGAACAATTAGACTCTATATATGCCTTAATTTCTGATCAATATCCAAATAGGCAGATACTTAGAAGATTGGAGAGCAGAATCGAATTTAAACAGGAAGAATCCATTGTATCACCTGGTACAGATACCATTAATGGCTATGTCTATACATCCTCTGACCAGATTCAGGTAGTTCAAGCAAAACCAGATGGTCTTACATTCAGCAGATTAAAACCATATGAGACATGGGAACTTTTCCGTGCTGAAGCATATAGATTATGGGAAATGTATGCGGAAATAACATCTCCGGAATTGATTACACGGGTAGCTTTAAGGTATATTAATACACTGAACATTCCTCTCCCGATTAAAGACTTTGGTGATTATTTAACTTCTCCACCAGTCGTTCCGCATGCTTTACCTCAGGGAGTAAGCAGTTTTCTCACACGTGTAGTAATACACGAGTCTTCACTTGATGTCGTAGCCATAATTACTCAAGCACTTGAGCAAATTGTAGATCCTAACTTTGCCCCTATAATATTGGATATAGATGTTTTTAAACAATCACAGATTGGGATGAGTAAAGAGGATGCATGGGATGTTCTGGAAAAATTACGGCACCTAAAAAATAAAATATTTTTTGAAAGTATTACTAATAAATTAAAGGAGTTATTTATATGAGTATAGCAATACAGTGTTTTGATTG
>JADLDG010000065.1 GCA_020846775.1 Nitrospirota bacterium | reverse complement strand
TAAATTTAATCCAACCTTTTTAAACATGACTTATCTCCTCCTTTGTGGTTGTAAAATACCCTTTGTGATCTTTAACAGCTTCTTCATCTCAAGGGGTTTCGGGATCACTGCATCAGCCCCCCGTCTCTTCGCTTCAATCAGTATCGCCTCCTGACACGAAGCTGTCATCAATATAACCTGCAGGTCAGGCAACTCTGTCCTGGCTTTGGCAAGCAGATCCAATCCATCCAGATAAGGCATGATAAAATCCGTAATTAACAGATCATATTTCCGCGCTCTTAATTTCTTCAATGCCTCTATACCGTTTACGGCTGTATCCACTGAATAATTCTCCGCCTGGAGCGTCTCTTTGAGCAGGGCGCAGGCAACAGGGTCATCCTCTGCAATAAGAATAGTGATTGTGCTGTTCATTAAAATGAAGAAACAGCAATGATTGTGCCATTTCCCCTTTTCACCGGCACACCCTTATTTTTCAATACCTTTGCAGGAGTTTCATCCTATCGTGAAATTGATATCAGCAGCCATTCTGCCACACCGTGTGAGGCATATTTGCTAATTTGACGGATCCTCTTCGAAAGGAGAGTTGTCCTCTTTATCAGTAAGGTTCAGGCGATGTCGTTCAGCCATTCTGTAAAGAGTCCTTCGGTCAACCCCGAGAATCTTTGCCGCCTCGCTCTTGTTTCCGCCGGTTTCCTTTAGAACCCGCATGAGATATAGCTTTTCGAGCTCATCCAACGGCATCAATTTGAAGGGAGGAAGGTCATCTTCAGGATAAGAATTATACCGGACCTGTTCCGGCAGGTCATCCGGCAGGATGACCGTATTTGTAGTAAGAACTACTGCGCGTTCAATGGTATGTTGCAGTTCCCTGACATTACCGGACCACGAATAACGACAGAGCAGATCCATTGCCTGAGGACTGAAACCGGAAACGTCTTTCCCTGCTTCTGCGGTATATTTTTTCAGGAAGTAGCCTGCAAGAAGAGGGATATCTTCTCTACGTTCACGCAAAGGAGGCAAAGTAATTGTTACAACCTTCAGTCTGTATAATAGATCTTCTCTGAAGCCCCCTTCTTTAACTTTGCGGTCAAGCGGCTGATTGGTTGCTGCTACTATCCTGACATTGACATAAACAGGTTCAGTGCTGCCGACGCGTCTTATTTCCTTCTCCTGTATCATCCGTAACATTTTCGCCTGAAGCGGCAGGCTCATGTCACCGATCTCGTCCAGAAAACAGGTGCCTCCTTCAGCCTCTTCAATAAGGCCCTTCTTACTGATAATCGCCCCTGTAAAGGCGCCTTTAACGTGACCGAAGAGTTCGCTTTCAAGAAGATTCTCAGGCAGTGCAGCGCAATTTACGACTACAAAGGGCTTCGATGACCTCGTACTATTATAATGAATAGCCCTGGCGATTAACTCTTTCCCTGTCCCGCTTTCACCCTGGATCAGGACATTGCTCGTACTATTAATAACCATCGCGACAGTCTTATAAATATCCATCATCGGACGGCTGCGTCCGATGATCTGATCCAGTCCATGGGCCATTTTTAATTCCCTCTGAAACTGTTCATTTTCCTTTTGAAGGCGCTTCTGCATCATGGCGCGCCTGACAACTATTTTGATCTCATCCTCGCTGAAAGGTTTGCTGACGTAATCAAATGCCCCGGCTTTCATTGCCTCGATTGCCGACTCCAGAGAACCGAAGGCGGTTATCATAATTACAAGGGTGTCCGGACTGACCTGTTTGAATTTCTTTAATATCTCGAGGCCATCAATACCAGGCATCATGAGGTCTGTTATTACGAGGTCATAGAATGAGGTTTCTGTTTTTTTCACAGCGTCCTGCCCGCTGCGGACTGTATCAACCTTATAACCCTCGTCACTCAATACCTCGGCAAGAAGCCGGCAGGCTATTTCATCGTCGTCCACTAAAAGGATATGGCAGGATTCTGATTCAGTGCGTTTCATGCTGTTTCACCGGCAATATGATTGTAAATGTTGTCCCCCTTCCAGCATGGCTGGAAACATATATTTCACCATGATGGGCTTTTGTAATATCCCTGCATATACTCAACCCCAGTCCTGTTCCCCTGCTTCGTTCTTTGGTGGTGAAAAAGGGTTCAAAAATCTTTGGCAGGTTGGCCTCATCTATTCCATGTCCGTTATCACTGACCGTTATTGTGACGGCCTCATGGTTACTCTCTGTGAGTTGGCTGAGAGCGGTATTGACTTCCAACTCCCCTCCTCCCGGCATCGCATCCATTGCATTGGTCAGCAGATTGAGAAACAGTTCCTGGAGCTGATTGTCATCACCTGCAATATCAGGCAATTGAGGGTCCAGGTTTGCTGTTAAATTAATCCCCCGCAGAGAGATGCCGGGTGTAATTAAATACAAGAGTTCTTCAAGAAGTCTGTTAATCCGGACAGGCGCCATTCTTGGGGCAGGTTTCCTGACTGTATCAAGCAGGTCCTGAATGATCTGCACAACTCTTTCAACCTGTGAATGGATGATCTTCAACCTCTCCTCACGTCTGTCTTCAGATGTATCCCGCTTCAAACGGTGGAGATGTCCCAAGATTGAATGCAGGGGCGTGCCAATACTGTGCGCTATTGCCGCAGCTACCTGTCCTGCAGCAGCGAGGCGTTCTGACTGTGCCAGTTGTAACCGAGCTTCAGAAAGACGCCTGTTCAGACTAATCAACTCATTGTATCTGTGATTCAGTTCTTTCGTTGCCTGCTGAACTCTTTCTTCCAGTTCTTCGTTAAAATTCCTGATCTTCTCTATCATCTTGTTGAACTGTTGCGACAGCATACCTATTTCATCCCGTGAATAAGACCTGACCCGGCTCTTCAGATTTCCTGATTCTGCCTGAGCCATTGCCTCAATAAGTATTTCGATAGGTTTACTGACAGTGCGGCGGAGGTACCATACAAGAAAGACCAGGATTGCAACGGCGGCAGTCGCAGTAATCAGAAATGCCTGACGGCGTTCCTCAGAGACCAGATCGTCAAACTCCTTTGTTGATATTCTCGCCCGTATCAGACCGGAGACCTCTTTCCGGATACGAACAGGAGCCACTATATTCCAGAAGCGATCAGCCCCATCCATCTTGAGACTGGTGAGAACTTCTCCGCGTTTAACAGCTTCTATATTGGTCGAATCGGGGGCAATGACAGGGCGATTCATTTCCATGCTTTTTCTGGCTGTAAGCTGGACTTTCTCAGATGTCAGATCAAAAATTTCAACCATTACGATATTGGGTCTTACCTGGAGGAGTTTCTCAAGTTCTTCCTGCAGTGTGCGCGTATCCCGCAACTCCTCTATTTCTACTATACCGGCGTCAATTTGTTTGACAATGTTTATGTATCGTTCCCTGAGGTTTTCTTCTGCCTTCTGTTCTGTCAGTGTCCGTGAAACATACGTTGAAACAAAGAGGACAGAGACCACTACCCCGATAATAAATACCGTGACTTTTGTCTGGATGCCAAGCGCCTTTCCCCAGGTGATCACGACATCATCCTGCCTTCCAGGATTTGTTCCATAGTCAGAGTTTACTTTATGTTGGCATGAAATATCAAATTACATTTGACGTCTATCTGAATCTATCCGTATTCTTGACACTATGTTCTCTTATGAAATAGTATGAGATGGAGGTCATTAATGCTTCTCTGGCTTGGATTCATTGTATGCACGGCTGTCATTGTCTACTCAGGAACACGTCTGTCAAAATACGGGGACATCATTGCCGAGAAAACAGGTTTGGGGAGGGCATGGATCGGTGTTGTCCTTATGGCATCTGTCACCTCTCTTCCCGAATTAGTCACCGGGATTACGTCTGTTACGTATGCTAATGTACCGGATATTGCTGTAGGTGATGTGCTTGGAAGTTGTGTGTTTAACATGTTCATTCTTGCCTTCCTTGATGCCTTTTACAAACCGATGCCTATATCTGCAAAGGCCAATCCGGGGCATGTATTATCCGCCGGATTCGGCATACTCTTGTTGAGCACCATTGCTTTCAGCATGTATGCACATAATTACATTCCTGCAATATTATGGATAGGGGTATACAGTCTTTGCACTCTATTTATATATATTATTGCGATGAGGCTGATCTTCTATTACGAAAAACGCCATATGTCCAAATATCTGCAAGAGATTGCTGTTGAAATTAAATACGAAGATGTAACTACAAGAAATGCAGTTTTACACTACACCATTAACGCATTCTTTGTAATCATCGCAGCCGCATTCCTGCCAAAGATAGGTGAAGGCCTCGCAGAGATGACCGGTCTTGGACAGACGTTTGTCGGAAATATTTTCATCGCAATATCAACTTCCCTGCCTGAAGTCGTGGTTTCAATAGCAGCGATAAAGATGGGAGTCATAGACCTTGCAGTGGGAAATTTACTCGGCAGTAATGTCTTCAATATTCTCATTCTTACACTGGATGATTTTTTCTTCACCACTGGTCCCATCCTCTCTTTCGCCGATCCGCAGCACGTAGTATCGGCAATCTCAGCTATAGCGATGACAACAATTGCCATAATTGGCCTGACATATCGCGCAGAGAAAAAGCCGTTTTACTTTATGGCATGGGATTCTATGGGGATTGTGATAATTTATGTAATAAACCTGATGCTTCTTTACAGGATGAGATAACTGGCAAATCAATCTCTCAGGATTTTCTGTTGACCTGAATCATGAACGACCCTACAATTGAAGAGATAACTTATTTTAATTGGTTATATGCTATAGTACAGGAAATTTCAAGTGGTTGATGTCATTTTGATGTTAAATACCATATGAAAGCAGTCATGAGGTAATTTCATTGGACTATGAGACTTTAGTCAGGAAAATCGGCTTCTATATCAGACAAAGACTTGAAAAGATGGCCTCTGATGTTCACCGTTCATCTGTGATCAAGGATATTTATACAGAGGTAGATATATCCCCGGGCTATTTTCTTTTTCTGACGCTGGCAAATCTGATAGCCCTGACCGGGCTTCTTACCAATTCTACAGCGGTTATCATCGGCGCCATGCTTATCTCACCGCTTATGGGCCCCATACTGAGCAGTGGATTCGCATTCATAACAGGAAACTGGTTGATAGGGAAAAAGGCCCTCCGTAAGATCACCTACAGTGTTGCATTAACTATTGCCATAGCATCTATGGCAACATACCTGTCCCCCATTCAGGATGTCACCGATGAAATAATATCGAGAACAAAGCCCAACCTCTACGACCTCGTTGTTGCCTTCCTCGCCGGTCTCGCCGGTGCAATCGCCATTTGCACCAAAAAGAACTACATCACCATTGTCCCGGGAGTTGCCATAGCCACTGCTGTCATTCCCCCTCTCAGTGTCACTGGTTTTGGTATAGGGACATGGAATGGCGCCATAGCAGGCGGAGGTTTTTTCCTCTTCTTTACAAACTTTGTCGCCATTATCTTCGCCACCTCCCTGGTTTTTTATCTCTATGGATTTAAACCGGGAATCATGACCGAGTTGACCATCTTACAATTAAAGAAGAGGGTCGCCATTCTAATTGGGATTTTTCTGATCATCGCAATCCCCCTGATCTACACCCTTCATGTTTCTGTATCACAGGTCAGGCTGAAAAATAATGTCCAGTTTACTCTGAAACAGGAGTTTGATATGGAAAGACGCTCTCACCTCGATACCTTTGCTTATATCGAGAGGGATGACCGTGGATTGGAAATCAACGCTATTGTCAATACGGTTGACTACCTGAAAGATGTGGACCTCAAAAGTATTGAGGAAAGGATTGGTCGGTATCTGAAGCGTGATGTTATCCTGAATGTTGAACAGGTCCGGGTACAGGCAGGCGGGTTGACAGAAGAGGCGGCAAAATCGGTCTTCCTGCCGGTCCTTGCACCGTCGAAACCTCCCATGGAGGTCATCAAGAATTCAAGAGATGATATTATTGGTTTAGTCAGAATAACGGTCGAGAAAATTGACAAGATCATTTCTCCTTCTGTCGTGGATGATTTTTATGTCGGATTTCATTACAAGACAAGCACTATTTCCGTAAATCTTAAGATAAGAAGGGATACTCCTCTTACCGATATCGAAATGCATTGGTTGAGCAGAATACTATCGGAAGAGCTTGGGTCCAAAGTTGAACTGACAGCTCATACCTTGCCGTTTGTTTCCCCTCTGACCTTTAACAGGAAGGAGACAAACCTGTCAGAGGATATGAAGACTGTATTGTTGGAAATAAAGAAGGTCTATCAAAGAAATCCGGCGTCAAAATTTGTCATTGAATCTTATACGGAAACGGGTCATCAGCGTGAGAAGAGGCATGCTGAAGAAAGGGCAAATATGATTGCAGCCTTTTTTACCGGGGAATTCAAGATACCTAAAGAGAATATTACAAGAATCGTCCGCAGAGGAACAACGAAGGTACCTACAGTAAAGATATCTGTCTTGTAAATTTATCAAAGAAAAATAACTATTCCTTGCTCAGTAGTTTACCCATCTCATGCCATAAAAGGTTGATCCTGTTTATTGCCGCCGGCAGATCACTGTCTAACTCTCCCCTTGCCTTCTTCAGAGTTTCATGAAGGTCCTCGTTTGTCAATATTTGCCACCTCTGTTCTCTTCGTTGCAAAGGCTAACAAACTTGGGGAAATAATTCAAACTACCGCAAGTGGTAATTATCGTGCAAATGTAGTATCTTTTAGGGTAAGAAGGGAGGTATTCGTTGAATAGTTTCCGTTTTGTTTTTTATCGCCGATGGTTCCGGTGTATCCTATTTTTTACCCTTGTCTTTGGCTTTGACTCACCCGGAACAACAGGGGCATCGGACGATCTAAACGAGTTCTTGATTCCTATCCGAAAGCCTGCAGTCTCTGAATTTGTCCCCCGGTTTTCAACGGATAAATCCGCTAAAAGGCGGTTGGGGTTCCTCTGTTCAGAAAAACAAGGAATCCGTATCTGTCAAGATCCGGAATCTGGAGAAGCCGTATCTTTCACCCTCTCCAACCTGGGTTCACCTCACATTGTTCCTCAAGGCCAGAATCTTGAAAGGAGTTATCGTCTTAAGTTTATAGGCAGAGAGATGCAAAACATTAGAATGACGATTTCCGAGCAAACCATGCCCGCTGGAAAGACAAGTCACACATTGATGAGAACGTCCATATATTTTTTCCCCCGCAAGGTACTCCCAACACTGAGTCTTATTGAAAATGATTCCGGCGGGAATGTGTTGGAGCTCGAGCTTCCGACAGGGGAACGGGTCTGTTTCGATCGGGAGACTAAAGAAATCATAGGCGGTGTGCTGCATGAGGACGCTCCCATGGACACGAACCCGGATCGCCATAAACGACGGTTCGCACAAATAACATATTCGGGAGACGGTGTTACAATACGTGTGGACCAAAGAGGCGAAGCCCCGGAAAAAGCTGTGGTTTGGGGCCAGAAAAAGACGGCAACCATTACCTTCGGAAAAAAAAACTGCAAGTTGTCCCCTGCCCAGCTTTGGGAACAGGATTTGGGTTGGTTTGACTTTCTGTTTCCGGCTGACGCAGAACTCTACAAATTCCTCAGGGATTCATGTGACTGGAATGACCTGGAGTTGCCAATAGACTTGCCTGACGACTCTTTTACCTGCCGGAAAGTGCTTGATTCGCCCAAAGAGGTATACGAAACAGATAGCAGATAACTATGCCTTCCTCAGCAATTTACCCATTTCATGCCATAATAGGTTTATCCTGTTTATTGCCGCCGGCAGATCACTGTCTATCTCTCCTCTTGCCTTCTTCAGTGTTTCATGAAGGTCCTTGATGGTCTTCCTGTTTTCTTCCGGAACCACATTTCCCATTTTTTCAAACATGTCGCTGAGCAGTTCCATCTCGGCCTTGGCAGTTGCAACATTCCGGATTTGCAGCTCCACCTGGACTTTCAGGATGTGGCTTCGGATCGTGGCCATAGATGCCTCAAACTGGATTCTCTGAAGGTTTTTCTCTGTTTCTATATTGAATTTGTTCAAGGCCTCTGTCTGACTTTTCATCGCCGCATCCATTTCTGCCTTCTGTTTCCTTATCGCGTCATCTGCGTCAGATATCCTTTTGCCTGAAGATTCTTCCAATGCGTTAAGTTTCATGGAAATAGCATTCACAGTTTTAACTATTTTCCGGGTGTCAGAATCCGGGGTCAGTTGTGTAACCTTACGGATCTCTTCTTCACTCTGAACAAAGGCCTCGATTTTCTGCACCTTTTCTTTAAGAGTACTGACCTCCGTCCTGAGATCAGCCATCTCTTTCCCGATCAGGAGAGGCAGTCCAAAGTATCCCCCCGCTCCAATAACCGCAATTAAAATAATCACTGCAATAACCGTTTTCATAGGCATTCTCCCTTGTCAAACTGGCATCCCGCAGAGTTATTCCCTTGTCATGGGAATCTGTTTCAAGACTAGCAGGCTTTCAATCTTTTTATGGCCTTCCTGCCCGTCTTTTTTACCTTTTTCTCAACCCGGCCCTCGATTTTCATGATCCGGGTTTCAAGCTTCTTGATCTTTCCAATAATTCCCTTCACCTTCTTATCCGCCAGAGGGTTTTTGACCTTTGCACTGAGATCATATACCTTGCCGCCGAGTTCCGACATCTCTCTCTGAACCCTCATCTTGAGATCAAAGACCTTATACCGCTTCTTGCCTTCTGCCGTCAGTTCCTCTGCCTTCTCCCTGGCTGCCGCAGCCCCCTCCTTCACCGCACTCAGTCCTTCCTTAATACCCTTCTGCACATCTCTCCTGATCTTATCCCAAAAATCCATCTTCTCCTCCTTTCCTTAATTCCTTTATTGGTTTATCCCCACAGGATTGTGTAATCAAAGAAGTTGCGAAATCTTGATGAGTGAGACGCGTAGAAACTTGGGGAATATAATATGATTAAGCCAGTATCTATTACTACCCTATCTCTTTTTTCCGTATGACTTTCTCCTGACTATCTTAACTGTATTGTCAATATCCTTCATCGTCAAAGTAGTTTTTTTGAAAGCCTCCTTTGCAATCTTAAAGGCAGCATCAAGTCGTTCTTCAGGCGAAAGCACTAATAGTATATAATCATCGGGGTTTATCTTCTTTGCTGCTGTTTTCATACAATCACCTCCAAATAATCTTTTGACATTAGTATAGCATAATTTTCACAGTCAAATGGCAGTTATTCTTGGCAATTTGCGGCTCAAGCAGCCACTCAATAACGGTTTTATAGGCTTCGGCTGATTCAGAGGGTATGGGTTCCCCTGTCTTCTTAAGAGATTTTATATGCAGTGCTATCGCCTCCTTGATATTCCTTTTTGCCTCCTCAATGGTCTTGCCCTGAGAAAAACAATCAGGCAATGAGGAGACGACAGCATAATAACCAATGCCATCTTCTTCTGGAATAATTTCTATTGTGTAACGGTATCTTGCTGGCATAACAGGTCTCCTGAAAAATTATTACCTCCTATATACCACAAGGGCATTGTCTGCTACAATACGGGATAGACCTCTATGTTGTCAAGGAATTATTGGGACATAAGACGATTACTATGACCATGAGATATGCACATCATAATCCTGAATCTCTGCGGCATGGAGTAGAGGTCTTGGATAAGTCTGGTGACATTTTGGTTACAGTCGGTGATAAAGCGAAGATTTCTGTTGCTGTAACCTCTTGATTTACTGGAGCGGGAAACGGGATTTGAACCCGCGACCCTCGCCTTGGCAATTCTTAACAACCATTTTTTGAAAGGGCTTTAAGTTCATCCGGTTTCCCCGTTTTGTTTTGTTTAACCAGATGTTAAGCGTTCTCGATAGTTTCTACCTATTCCTATGAATTCTGTTGCTTGAATAGAAGTATATCACAAATCTATCACAGGAAAAATCCTGAATTCATAGGCCATGACCATCGCCTTGTCAGCATCAAGACACTCCCCAGCATCATTTATTTCTCAACCCATCTCCCATCAGAAAAGTTAAAAAACCTTGGGGCACGAACGACACTTGCACTGACGAGCCTGCGGTTTTCCTCCTGTGGCCCATATGAACCAGTAGATCGTGGCGCTGTGATTACTTCAATTACGGCTACCAGTAGCGGTTGTTTTTTGTTTGAATCGAATTTTAGCAATGCAGCATTAATTTCTCCCTTGGTGACAACATTAGCAAGTCCGAGAGTTGTTGACCCATATGTTCCACAGAGGCTCATGTCAACCTGTCCAACAGGAGGCTGGCGTTGTGCAACCAGGAGGGCATAACTTGCTCCCACACGGGTACTGATGAAAACATCTTGAGATACTATTATTGCCCGGTCATCTCCCTTCAACGATTCTATTTCCAATATCTTCTTTGTCAGCGATTCCTTTGTTTCCTGCGTATTCCCAGCTATCGATTCGATTTCTCTCACCTTCTTCTGTAATAATGTAATCGCCTCACTCTTCTGAATAAAAAATGTGCTTGGGCAGTCCGATTCGTCCGGGAAAATAAAATAGAACGGAAGTGGTTTATCTATATCTAACGGCTCCTTTTGATAAGGTGTCAGATTGACCATTCTGGCCATAAGGTACTCAGAGGCTGGACAGTTGAGGGGACTGCCGATAGTGATCTTTGCTCTGTCGTCTTTGAGCATTTTGATCCAGTCATCATCCTTGATCTGCTCGATGCGATCCCAGAGAAGCACATCCTGGATATCGATATGCATACCCGCAAGCTTCGTCCTGGTAAACCGTGTGACTGCTCGCATATCCCAGCGTGAAACAGTTTCAGTCTTAAGTTCTTGATGGTATCTGGCTGCAATAAAGATAGTCAGGGCCTCGCTTTCTGCCAATGAATCCAATATATTTTCCCCTCGATAGAATATTGTATTTTCGGCCAATCCTTCATTAAACCTCCGCAGGTACTGGTCTAAGGCCAGCAGCTCTGAAACTGATAAATAGACATCTTCGCCGTCACACAGTCGCTTTAGT
>JADLDG010000064.1 GCA_020846775.1 Nitrospirota bacterium | reverse complement strand
TCAGGGCCTCTGGCGTGCCAATATCCGTTTTTCAACACATCCAGAAGTTGGAGTACGCCGCCCGGGAAAAGACTCATCGCAACCATCAGTGCCAAACCGGTGTTTAACCCCCAAAAAGAGATACGGATATACTTCTCCGGGCGTCTCCATTGTTCATCTGTTAATACCTGTCGAATGGCAAATACCATAAGAGCCATGGCAATCATACCAAAGACACCCATCATAGCCGTATGCCCATGATTCGGCGTAAGCATGGTTCCTGCCTCAAAGTAACTTACGATGGGCAGGTTGATAAGGAATCCAAAGACCCCGGCCCCTACAAAATTCCAGAATCCTACGGCCAACAGGAAGTAAAATGTCCATTTGTGTGGAATGGAGATCTCTATCCCGCAGATATCACACCTACCCCGGGTCAATTGTATGAAATCCCATGCATCCAGCGTCAGGAGGGTAAGGGGCACGACCTCCAGAGCGGAAAACATGGACGCGAGGGCCACGGTAATATCTGATTGTCCTGTCCAATACCAGTGATGCCCTGTTCCGATGATTCCACTGCCAAGATAGAGGATAGCATCCAGGTAAATGACCCGGCGGGTTGTTACATTGGAGATTAGACCCAGTTTGTAGAAGATAGAGGCAATCATAACTGTCACGAAGAGTTCCAAAAAACCCTCAACCCACAAATGGATGATCCAGAATCGCCAGTTGTCCACCACTGTATAATGGCTGGAGCCGGTGAAGAACATGGCGGGAAGATAAAAAAGGGGAATGGTTATTGCCACATAGAAAAAAAGGGAAGAGACCTCGCGGGCCTCGGGGTCTTTTCTTGCCGGAGAAATCCCACGGAAAATCAAGATAATCCAGACCACAAGCCCGGCGACCAGCATGATCTGCCAGGCGCGTCCAAGATCAAGAAACTCCCAGCCCTGATGCCCGAACCAGAACCAGAGCCTTCCAAGAACCTGATTGAGGCTGAGATACTCACCCAGCAAACTCCCACCTGCTACAAGAAGCAGGGCACCGAATAAGAAGTTGACCCCCTTGGCCTGACCTCTGGGTTCACTGCCGCCCAGGGAGGGGGAGAGCAACAAACCACCGGCAACAAAAGCCGTGGTTATCCAGAATAGGGCCAACTGTAAATGCCAGGTGCGCAGGATATGACTCGGAAGGAGTTCAGACAAATTAAGGCCGTAAAAGCTCGCCGGGTCTGCACGATAATGGGCGGTTGCAGCTCCAACCAGTACCTGGGCCAAAAACAGAAGTGCCACAACGATAAAGTATTTTATGGTTGCCCTCTGGCTTTCAGTGGTTACCCCCGGCAGCATCTGAGGATGAACATGGTCACCTTTACCCTTCCAACCCAAGAAATTAAACTTACCAAAGGCAAATAGAATAGCGGCAATCCCTGCCAAAAGGGGGATGAGGCTCAGGGTACTCCAAAGCACTGCATCGCTCGTTGGCGTGTTCCCGGCCATTGGATCGTATGGGAAATTGTTGGTGTAAGAGTATGGTTTGTCCGGCCGGTTTGCAACGGAGGCCCATGCCGTCCATGCAAAAAATGCCGTGAGTTCCTTAAGCTCATTCGAGTCCCTGATATACTTCTCAGGCAGGCCCGCATTCTGAGCCGGGTGGGAAAAATAGGCCGTCCATTTCGTTATTTGCTTTTGATATGAGGCGGCTTCATGCGGCGTAAAATACAGCGTCCCGGTATCGGGATCATACCTGTTTTGTTTGAGGAGTTGTTGAACCTCCCCATTAACAGCATCTTGTTCGGCCCCGCTGAGGTCTCCCAACGCCCGCTTGTATCGTTGGCTTGAGACCATCTCACGAGCTTCAAGTACGAGCGTATGCAGGTATTCGGCAGAAAAGTCAGGTCCAAGGTAGGCCCCATGCCCCCAGATGCTCCCGTTTTCCATTAAACCGTATCTCAGAAATACCTGTTGCCCCCCGAAGATGTCTTCACGTGTAAAGATGAGCTCGCCAGATGGGCCTACCACTTTACCCGGAACAGGAGGGGAATCCGTATAAGACCTTGCGGCTATCCAGATCAGGACAGTAAATCCCAACACGATGGTCAGGATGACAGTACGTCTCCACCAGGGAGAAAGGGTTTCGCTTATCTCTGTCTTGTCCTGCATAACCTCAATATTCCGAAAGCTGTAAATTCTCTAGTGTATGAACTCCACATAGGCCTCAACATACTCCCGGCGTAGTAACTGTTTCTCCGCTGGGTATCTAAGGAAAAGCAGTGCTTCACTTACAAATCATCACGTCAATGGTCCAAATACGATTCTGAAGACAGTGCCTTTTTCACTGTTTGATTCAAAGTCAAGCTGCCATCTATGAATCTTTTCTATGATAAGTTTGACGGTATAAAGTCCCAGGCCGCTCCCTGACTTCTTGCCGTGAGTAACATATGGCTGAAAAAGGTTCTTCTGTATTTCCTCAGGAATTGGTTTCCCGCCGTTGTGAATTTCTAAAACCGCCAATCCTGCCTCGTTCTGAAGCAATATTAGTTGTACCTCTCCAGGCGTATTCTCCGCCTCAATAGCATTCTTGATAAGATTCTCCAGTGCCCGTTCAAGCAGCGCCCGGTCAGCATTGAGGCTTATGCTCTGCTTTTGTATCCGGTTATCGAATGTAATTGTGACTTCTCTGGACAATGCCAACGGCTGCATTTGCGTCTGCTTGGTCAGCACCATTTCCACCAGATCCACAGTCACATCTTTCCTTGGGTATTCCCCGGATTCAAGCTGCATCAGTTCCCGTGACGACTCCAGCAAGGTCAGGGCATCTTCATACTCGGACTTGATGATCTTCATGTAATCCGAACTATCCGGAACCTGATGCCGGTCCAGTACCTTGGTGAGACGTTTCGCTGCCATGCCGATTATAATAAGCTTATTTTTCAGATCGTGACGGGCGATATGCTCCATTCTCTCTCTCATAAGTTCGTAACGCTTTAAGAAGGTAATATCCCGTATAGTGGCTGTTATATAAAACTCTTTATTGCTGATTTTGTAAAGCGAGTGTCTCAATTGAATAGGAAATATCTCTCCGTTCTTTCGTAATCCCTGATAATCTTTTATTTTGGATACATAGGTAGAATGATCAGCAATATTTCTCAGGAAGGTTTCATATCCCTCTCTATGTCTTTCCCGGTAGGCCGGTGGTATGATCAAGTCAAGACTCCTCTCCTGTACCTCAGCCTTTTTATAGCCAAGCATAATCTCGGCGGCGCTGTTCCAAACGAGGATTTTTCTGTCCTGATCAATTGTTATAAGGGCTTCCGAAATAGATTCAAGAATGTGCTTATAAGATTCACTATCCATACCGTTTCCGCCTGCGCCTTCCGGTAAATGATGCATTCTTGACTTCCTGAATGCAAATACCATTATAATTCATGAGGAATCACAATACAAGAAAGCCCACAGGCTGTTGAGATGACCCTTTAAATATTCGCAACAATCTGCTTGACACCTCTTATTTTTAGAGTAGACTAAAACTCATCTCTATATTCCTATTGAATTATTCTAATAATGAAAGGGGGTGGAATGAGATTTGTTGACAATAAGATAAAACTGCAAAACAAGAGTAAATATAGATTGAATTTGTTGTCTGTAGTTATATAACCTTTAAATATAAAAAGGAGGTAGGACAAATGTCAAAAAAAGTAGTTAAACTTAGTATAATAACAATATTTTCAGCCTTAGTCGTTCTCAGTTTTGCATTTATCGCTACCCAGAGCTGGGCAGGAATAGGGTATTCAGATAAGGGAGAAGCGCTCTACTATGCCCATTGTGCATATTGTCATGGTGCTGCTGCTGACGGGAAGGGTCCAGGAGCAGTAGGTATGACGCCGCCACCAACAGACATGACCAGTGCCACAGCTATGAAGGGCGTTAATCGGGCAAGAGTGTACAAGGCCATAACCAAGGGGGTACCAGGGACACCAATGGGTGGCTTTGAAATGGTTATAGACAATGATGGCATTTTTGAAATTATTGCATATATTGAACATTTTGGTCGGGTAGAGGGACCGCATTCAGAAAAGGCAGAGCAGGTCTGGAATACCCACTGTTCAGTATGTCACGGTGTTAAGGGAGACGGGAAAGGTCCAGGAGCAGCAGGTATGACGCCGCCACCAACAAACTTGACCAGCGCCACTGCAATGCAGGGCATTAATCAGGCAAGACTTTATAAGTCCATAACCAAGGGGAGACCTGGTACAACAATGGTTGGCTTTGAAAAGACATTAACTCCCGATGAAATCTTTTACGTCATTTCATATGTGGAACAGATGGGCGGCTTTAAAAAATAATTCAAGGTGTATGGCAACAGCCGTATATTAATAAAGGCCCTGAGTGTTCTTCAGGGCCTTTTTATGCTACTTGGGTATTGAAACCCCATCTTCTTCAAAGTCCCCCTGCGCACCTTTTTTATGGCATGCCCCACAGTTTGAAAAGCTGCCGATAGAGGGGCGCTTAAATACCTCTGTCTTTATTTTACGATGTTTCCTTTTAATATACTGTGTTTCAGTAATCCTTACAGGGGTTCCCGAACCGATACTGGCCAGGATCTTCCCGGCCCATTCCGTATTTGACTTTTCAGCAGAATACTTGCTCAGGTAAGAGAGTATCTCCTCCTTCGTTGTATCATCAAGCGCAAGGTCCTCTCCAAAATGTTTCCCGCTGCTTTTCATGATCTCCTGCCAGGAACGCTCCGGAAGTAAGCCCGGGAGGTATAAGAAATGACAGGATGAGCATTCCTGTTCGTATAATGGATTATTGACAACAGAATACTGACGATCGCTCTTATGTCTTTTCTCCCGTTCCCCTCTTTTATTTTCGTCAGCAAAAACAACACTTCCGCTAATCATTCCGACTAAGAGTACACCTGCTACTAATAATGGAATTACTGTATTTATTTTCTTCATTTATACCTCCTATGGTTATCTATAACGACATCATATAGGTGACAAAGTCACCCTTCTCTTTAGGTGTGCATTCCCTCTCTAACACCCATGTACAGTTTCTTTTAAACCACTTTTCTACCTTTCGGGGATCGGTAAAGCGTGCCTTGTTCGCCGCTGGCGACAGTGGTTCTATCACCTTGCCGACGGTTGTCTTCCCCTGATTTGCCGGATTGGATGTGTGACAGGTCAAACAAGAGCGTTCCTCCTTTTTGACAGAATGAATTCTCCTGAAATTATAGAGTTTCCTGCCCCCGTCGGCGCTGAATCCCTTTATGCCTGAATCCTGTTTCTGTGCCTCGGCAAGATAATTATTGACAACGGACTGCATTTGAGGATTCAGGCTTTGTGCTGCACCTGAAACCCCCGGGTAAAATAATACAAAAGAGATAACTATTGTTAAAATATAAATGGTCTTCTTTCTCATCTAAAACCTCCTTTCAGTTTGGGATATGAATATCCTTATCTTCAAATGAGCCGATCTCAGCCCCTGGGTGGCAGGCGACACAATTGATTTTGCTCATCACAGACTTTCTTCTGAATGTATCTTCCGATATTCTATCATGCTTCCACACCCAGTAAGGGACCTCCGTAATCCTTATTGGAATTTGATTTGCCTTAATGGAATAGAGCATTTTTGTGGATGCTTCCGTTGTTGAATGTTCTGCAGAGGCTGCTGTAAGGAAATTGAGTATCTCCTTACGGGTGTTTTCGTCAAGCGTCACATCCTCACCAAAGTGATCATCCAGACTTGAGACGATATTTCTCCATGACTCTGCGGGAAGTAAGGTTGGATGCAATGCACTGTGGCAGGAGGTTGCACACTCATCCCGCCATGCCTGATTCGTTTTTAACTCAACGGCAAAGCCCTCTGCGTCAAGGACCCCGGGCGGCTTCATCCTGGAAAAATCTGTCTCGCCCCCTTCAGGCGGCAGATATACGAGTCCGAGACCACCCATAATCGCCACAAATATCCATACGAGAAGTCTCACAAATGACCGCCCCTCGCCCGGCTGCATGTGGGACACCCTCTCGCTCCATGTTTCAGGGTCCTCCTTTATTCCTGTAATCATGGATAGGATGATGTTCTCTCTTAGTATAAAATCATGGAAAAGAGCCATGCAGATATGGCCCACGATCACGACTACCATGGTATATGCTAAAACAGTATGAATGGTCCTGGCATAGGCGGCAGTGTGATAAGTAAACACCCCTGCCCACAGCCCCCTGTTTTCTTCGCCACTATAGGTTATAATCCCGGTTATGCTTATAAGAGCGGTTGCTGTGAGCATAAATACTATGGCCCAGCCAACAACCGGATTGTGTCCTAAATATCGCGGAAACTTAAATCTCAGGTTATCAGATAGAACGGACTTAATGCCGCTCCATCCTTTAAGGAATTCCGAGAATCTTGCATGACGGTTGCCTGTAAAACCCCACACTATTCGAAACATGACCAGGCCCAGGATAATATACCCGGCGATAGTATGGTATTCGAGCAACCATTCGCTATAGGAAGTGTAAAAGACCCCAATATAGGCGAAGACGAGAAACCAATGGAAGAGCCGTGTTGGTAAGTCCCAAACCTTCATCATTATCCTCGAAGAAGGGTTAATCCCTCAATCCTTGAAGCCCTTAATTTTTTAACATTTACATATACTAAAAAATATTTGTTTTCTTTGGCATTGGTTAGTAAAAAATAACACAACCACAATTATTATACCAGACAGAGATTTTAATACCTCCATTAATTTATCATTAAGGTAGCTTCTCTTGGGGTTAGGGATGGTTTTGCAAATTCGATAAAACGGGGCTTGGATGGACTTGTGGAACGTCTGGTTTAGCTTAATAATTTCTTTATGAGGTATGCTTTTCAAAAATAATCCCCTTTGTTGACAACGACCTTCCCTTTGAATGTCTTCGAAACAGCCAATACAAAAGAAGACTCAGAGGATTGGCTTCTTTCTCAGAACCCGGAATTTATAAAAAAAAGCGTAAGGCAAGGAAGGATGTCTCCACACTAAACTTGCAGAGGTTAAATTGAACTTGGTATTGAACAGATCAAAAGTCTGTGCTATTGTTTGCTAACTGACTAATAACTTTTCAGGCGTGTGCGGCACCGCCTTTAAATGCCGCAACAAAAGGAGAACATCACATGAAAATGCTACTTACGGTCGAATTCCCGCTTGAGCCATTTAATACCCTCGTCAGAAGCGGAAAGGCGGGCGAGATCATTGGGCGTATCCTTGAAACAATCAAGCCGGAGACGGCCTACTTCACTGAGCAAGACGGAAAACGCGGCGGGATCTTCGTGATTAACGTACAAACTCCGTCGGATGTACCCTCCTTTTCAGAGCCCTTCTTTCTCAACTTTCAGGCCAATTGCAAGTTTCGTATACTGATGAGCCCGGAGGATTTGCAAAAGGCTGGTTTGGAGGACCTCGGAAAGAAGTGGACGTAAGATTCGCATAACCCTGTTGAGCCTGTAAGCGATAGAACCCGGCACGGGAAAGATCCGGATTATTTCTGTGAGACTATCCAGAAAATATGAAGGCTAAAGAACTTGATAAGAAATTTACAGGACTTCTCTTGTCATGACTTTATACTCCGGATTCACCAGGTCTTTATGGACACATAACCTCATTATTCGGGTAGCGCCTTAACTCCTAACTGCCAAGTAATTCACTTATAATGTTCATTTCAACTTCCTCCGGGTTTAATGCCTTGAACCCTTCATCCTCGGAGGCTTTAAGTAAGCGCTTATCAGAGGTAATAACAATTAATGTTCCGTCTCGGAAGAATTCAAATTATGCATGGTGATATAGGGAATAGATCCTAATATCCTTTCTTCATCCACCGTTATTGTATCGAAAATATCAATCTCAGTAAGCAGATTTGCTAATATATCTATAAGTTGTGTGGCCTCTATCTTCCCTTAATTCTTTTTGGTGTGTCGGTTTCCTTGCTGGTGGGCCGTGGAGGGATCGAACCTCCGACCCGCTGATTAAGAGCTTGATTAGTAGGAAAACATATAACTCCTTGATTCTTGGAATTGTTTCCCTTTTACTATTAAGAATCAATAGGTTGAGGCTTTATATTCTTTCCAGTTGATTACTGTTAATTCTGTCTGTTTTGACCTGATTTAGCACAATATTATTACAATGGCTCAAAAACATGCTCGACTTTATACCTTACAATATTTTCTCCGTTCGTTTCTTCCTTTATTTTGACCGGCATATCCTTATCTATAAAGTCAAGCTCTGCCCTGTCAGGTATGGATTCGATTGCCTCTGGGTGGTCAAGTAACTGTTTTATAAAATCAAAGGTCATCCCTATATTTCTTTCAATGTATTCCTTCTTTGTCATTATTTTACCCCCCTCTTGAATTTCTCTTTATACCATTCCCACCTATCTTTTAAATCCTGCTCCGCATAGGTAAGGGCATCTTTTAAATTTTCTATATCTACGACCTTCTTTATCTCCTCTCCTTTTGGATTCAATAAATCACGATGGAAAAACCCATGTGAGGTATCATACCTTACTAAAGGATACCATTTATTCTTAATTTTAGCCTCATACTGAACAACAATTTCAGTGACCATTCCCTTTTTCGTTGTGATCTTTATTCTCAGCCTGTCATCTCCCTCAGGACTAAGGTCTTTTGTAAACTCCTTTTCCCCCACAAGGCTCCTTATATAAATAAGGTTATCAGTAGACAATATAACACAGCATGCAGAAATGGGGAAGGGATTTACAGTTAGTTGAACAATTCTTCTCTTGTCATGACTTTATCCTACTAAGATATCTTTCACTTTTGTCAGTTAAGTGCTCATGTCTTTTTCTATCCTTATATGAAAGAATAAAGACATATATATTCTTTGGCATTGGTTAGTAATAAATAACACAACCGCAATTATTATACCAGACAGATATTTTAATACCGAAGATAACCTTGACTCAAGGAACTGTCTTAGATAGGATAGGAGTTGCATGGACATATCATATAGCAGGCACGCCAGGAGACAGATGAAGTGGAGAGAGATTACGGAGGATGAGGTAAAAGATACAGTCCTCTACCCGAAGAGTGTGGAGGATTCGATTAAAGACAGAAAGAATGCTTTCAAGCATATAGGAAAGAAATACCTTAAAGTGACCTTTCGTAAGGAGAGTAATAAAATAACTATAGTAACAGCCATTGATAAGAATAAATAGGGAGGCATTATGAAGATTGAATATGATAAAGAGGTTGATGCTTTGTATATCAGGATTCAGGAAAAGATAGTTGCCCATACAAAGGAGATAGAAGAGGGTATAAATATTGATCTTGATGCCGATGGCAAGGTAATTGGGCTTGAGATTATTGGGGCGACTGAGAGGTATAACCTTGAGGATATTTTTAATATATCTACAGAAAATTTAATTTTAGAAGGAGTGACAAAAGGATGCTGAAGCTGCACAATAATTTTTATCTTAAATCATTACAAAATCATATCTATCTTTTCCTGAAGTTTTAAAGCTCCTAATATTTAATACCTCCATGAATTTATCATAAATATATATTCTCTACTATTTTCAGAATCTTTACACAAGCATAGAACAGTGTCAAGTCCAGATCATCGTGCCTCATTTGAGGCATTTTGAAAAGAGGGCTGGGTCCATTTCATTAGCACAATCCAATGAAAAAGGGTTACAGCAAAATGCC
>JADLDG010000063.1 GCA_020846775.1 Nitrospirota bacterium | reverse complement strand
TACCCGGAAGCTCCCAGGCGGTCAGTGTATGTCCAGCCTCGTGGTATGCAGTAATCCTTTTCTCCGTTTCATTTATAGTCTCTTCCTTCGCGGCCCCCATAAGGATTATGTCCCTGGCATCCTCAAAATCAAGCATATCTATTTTCTCTTTGCCCTTCCGAAGGGCGACGAGTGCGGCCTCATTGGTGAGGTTCTCAAGGTCAGCGCCTGTCATGCCAGGAGTTCCCCTGGCCAGGGTTTCAAAGTTGACATCATCGGCCACCACCTTACCCCTGACATGGATTTCAAGGATCGCCTTCCGTTCTTTTCAGCCCGGCCTGTCTATCACAATGTGCCTGTCGAATCTTCCCGGCCTCAACCTCATTCGTCTCTCTCAGCAACACCAAGCCTGAGTTTAGCTTCCCGAAGATACTACGGACGTATTTCAGGTATAACAGAAGGCTTCTTTCCGGTTTGAGCTGCTGTGCCTATGAGACGGTCAAAGAAATGATGCAGATAGTCATAGTGGATAATAGCGTTACCCCCGGGATTATTTTGGCCATTCAGACCTTTGGTAGCAGCGATATCCACTGGCACCCGCACCTCCACTGCTTAGTCACTAACAGATGTTTTGACAAAGATGGGACATCTCATCCAATGAAGATAGTTCATCCCTTCCGCTATCATAGAGGTGTTTCAGCATAAGGTATTCAGGATGTTGCTCAAGGAGGGATTGATCACCTAAGAGCGAGTTCATATGATCCCATCATGGAGGTATTTTTCACTTCGCTCAATGTAAGCACTGCCAGAATTTCATGTCCACAAAGAGGGCAGGGTAGTTGTCAACGATTCTGAAGGCATGGAAGGACTGGCAAGATACCTTATAATGCCCCCTGTATCCCTCGAACGATTAACATATGACCGGAAAAACCAGCAGGTCTACTATCAGGGGAAGGCCGAGACCCATACATATCAGCCTCTTGATTTTCTGGCATATGTGAGCTTACATATCCCCGACAAGGGAGAGCAGATCGTGAGATATTACGGCTGGTACAGTAACAAGAACAGGGGGCTGCGGAAGAAGGATAAACCGGCATCCCCACTATCCCCCCTGGGCATGAGGACCTCACCCATTATCAGAAAAAGTTCAGATCAGCATGGGCAAGACTGATCAGGAAGATCTATGAGGTAGACCCGCTGGTCTGTCCCCAATGTCAGCACACCATGAGAGTCATAGCATTCAGAGGGAGGAAGCCATTATTCATAAAATCCTCAAGCACCTGGGGTTGTAGGAGACCAGAGCATACTCACCACCACCCTCCAGGGCATATGAAAAGACAATCTATGCGCATGAACCCGCCCCATCCATCAGTAGGTAAACATTCTCCTTTTGAGGACATCAGGAGAGGTATGTCTATGAAAGGATAAATCCGCTACCAGATGCCTGAACAAACAGAAAATTCCAGATTAAGAACTATGTAAGACAACGCCTGCATCCCTGCCTGTACTTCCTATCTCAATATGTTGTATGGACTCCCTCCATATACACCAGACTAAATCAGCCAGCGATTTAAAAGAGCGGAGAATACGGATGCATGATTGCAAGACCTGACCCCTAAGCCGTTATTCCTCTCTTCAACGAAACCACGACGATGAGACATAAACCCAGGCTCAGGAGAATCAACGTTCCAGGTTCAGGAACAGATTGGAGAAAACCACGGATTTCTCCAGCTGGAAATTGAGCGGTGTGGATGTTCACATAGGCTTCTCCGGACAACAGTCCAGCAAGCAATGCCGCCTCAGCCCCCGCTGTCGTTCCTCCATGAACGGTAATAAAGGCCCCGCTGAAGGTTGAGGCCAGATTCGTAGCGAAGACGTTTGTGTAGGTCCCGCTTGTGACTCCGGATGGGAAACCCGAAAAAAACACCGCAACTCCAGCGTTTAGCGGCGCAGACACGCAGCAATGGATGTGAGCTACCGTGGTCGCACTATCCAGCCCGCTGAACGTTATATCCACTGATAACATATGCACGGTAGTGTCAAGATCAACTTTCGCAAAACCTGTTCCCAGCGAACTCGTAGCAGGATTCTCACTAAGTCCATCGAGAATCGCAGTAAATGGCACTGCATGACTATGACTGGGCAGAAAAAATACCATGATCACCAGGGCAATGAGCATCATTAATTGTTTCATCGTTTCACCTCCCCTTTTGTAGAGCATTATATTACTTAGGAATGAATTGAACTAAAAAATATAAGAGCAAAATATATGCCTATCCTTTATTTTCTTAAAAAACAACGTATAAACAACCCCTTCACAAAAAAGGAGTCCTCGCACTCCGACCGGAGTGTCAAGTTTTTCATCATTTTTTCCTGTTTTTTCCAGGTCAAAATGTTAGGTTTTATGTCACTCCGCTCCCGCGGTAGCGCATGGGCAACCCTGATCCTGTAGCGGCTCAGGAAAAGTGCGGAATAACAACGCGCTGGAGATGCCTTCGGGAGCAAACGTCGTACCCGACCAGTAGCTGTACGGCTGCAGATTTGTAAAGTCACCTATATTCGTTAACGGACCACCTGCTGTATTCCCCAGCTCTGTATAGTACAGGTGCCCCATCTCACTACCAGTACAGTTGTAGCCATACCCTTGAACTGGAAAAAAGCCTCCAGAGTCATATTGAGAATAACAACTCGAATCAGGTTGAAGCGTAGTAGGTAGCCGCCAGTTGTCAAACCCTGCAAAGGGCAGATTATCCGCCCAGGTATTGGCAGTAAACCAGTCCATTAAACCATCGTCATCATAGCCTGATGTCTTAGCATAGTTGGCATCCTGAAGCCACGACAACTGAATGTCCGTATCATAGATCGTCCCATCTCCCATATCCATGAGTGTAGTGTGGGCAGACACCGAAATCCCGAAGACCAGGATCAACGTCATCAGAATAACATATTATTTCTTCATTCCTTTTCACCTCCATTCATCATCATGCTCCCCTTGTTATAACTCGGCTATATTATGAAGATATACGCATATCTCTTGCCAAATTTATAACCAATTGACATTACAGAAGTTTATACAGGATAACCATGATAACGTCGGGTAAGTGTTAATTTTTTTGTCGCTTTTTGGGCTTTTTCCAAGGACAAAAGTGTCATTTTAAGACTAAGATTCTGGGAAAATTCTTATTTTTCAGCAAGATAGATCTAATAAACCACTGTCTGATTTTCTGTCACTATATATTTTACTGAATAGCTGCCCTATTGTTTCAGGAGTCTCTTTATATTCATCCAGTACATTA
This sequence comes from Nitrospirota bacterium, assembly GCA_020846775.1. Taxonomy (NCBI): domain Bacteria; kingdom Pseudomonadati; phylum Nitrospirota; species Nitrospirota bacterium. Next base: position 1,441 of record JADLDG010000063.1, on the reverse strand, counting down.
TCATCAAAGAAGTGGCCAAACGGTCCATGCCCTATGTCATGGAGAAAGCCGGCGACACGGAGCAGTTCCTCTACATATAGCTTGGAAGGATAATCCCGTTGTTAGATATTTCAGGATGGGATAGAGGTGTCTCACAAACCTTCCTGCAAGATGCATCGCACCGAGTGAGTGCTGAAACCTGCTATGCTCGGCATAAGGATAGACCCACCTTGCACTCTGGATCTGATAAATCTGTCTGAGGCGCTGTCCCCAAGAGGAGTCAATCAGGTCCTTCTCAGTCTTTTCCTTCCCCCTCCCACTGTGTACAGTGAAAGATATGTAGCCATGGATTGGGTCTGAGATAAGGGCTATGCCTTCGTATACGGCAGGTTCTGACATACAAAAATCTTACTTTTTCTATTCAAAATTTTATATCTTTTGCCTTTGGACCCCAAGGAAGTTTCACGACAGAGAACTCTACATGCTTATTAACCTCTGCATCATCCCATGTCTCTTCAGATATATCCTCAGGAAGGAACATATAGGACTTGCCATCTTCTCCTTCAATGAAGCCATATGACATGTCATGTGTCATTTCCGTATTCTTTCCACTTTTGTTGCCCTTAGGGCGTGCAGGAACTTGGAGATAAATAGGGACAGCGACTATTTATTATTGCCACACGGTCTACCTCTGGGCTGTGCTTTTAATTCCCTTCACAGCAAACCCTCCATTTTTGCCACAAAGCCTTCCTCTCCACAAGGACTGCCGGAGTTGGTGCTCTCCCGAATCCTGACATTCAAATCCTCATCACCGCTCTTCATAAGACATGTTGGTCAATCAATTATTTCTCTATCCAGATAACAATCATCTGATAAAACTGGATTGTGTCTTTTGTAAATTCGACTCCTTGCACTTGACCATTTATAATCATGATGGGCTTCTACTATTCTTGCTCTCACTGGATTATTTCCCACGTATAGAACTGACGCATAAACATGCTTCTCATCAAGGATAAATGAACTGTCTCGCCCCTGCCACAGGTGTCCATTAAATTAAATAGTCGCTGTCCCTATTAAAGGATAGAGTACAGCGCAACAAATACACTGTTCAGCTCACGCATCATTAAGATCTGCAGGTCTGAATCTGGCCAGAAAGATGAAGAAAGATAAAAAAAACCATGATGATCAATGAGGCACGGATCTTCCTATTCTTTAGAACCCTCTATTATCCTCTCCACATCGGCCCTATCAAGGATTTCTTCCTTTATCAGTGCTTCTGCAAGGGCATCAAGTGCATCTCTTTTTCCACTCAATATCTCAGTGGCCTTTGATTCCGCATCAATTATCATCTTCTGAATCTCCTGGTCCATGACCCAGGCCATCTCCTCGCTGTAGCGTTTAGGTAGTGACAGTTCCCTGCCAAGGAACGGATGTTCTTCTCCACGGCCGAGATTTACAGGAC
>JADLDG010000062.1 GCA_020846775.1 Nitrospirota bacterium | reverse complement strand
TGGCGGGTTAGGTGAACGGCTTTCTAACGTTTATAGTGAATTGCTCCATAAACACGACTTTGTTCTTTTAATCGGGTCGGACTGCCCTCAAATGCCATGGCAATATTTAATAGATGCCGCCCTGTTCCTGAGTGATGGCAGAAGCCGCTTTGTGATAGGTCCTGCCAAAGATGGCGGCTTCTACCTGTTTGGAGGAAACGTTCCGTTATCAGAAGAATTATGGACGGGTGTAAAATACAGCCAGTCAAATACTGCTGTCGAATTGATACGGGAGATAGAGACCCTGGGCTATATCAGTAAACTGCATCCCCTGGCTGACATAGATACAATTAATGACCTCCGGTCCCTCGCAAGTGAAGATTGGCATTACACAGCACTCTTACCCGCTCAACGCAGGGTGATTGACTGGAGCCGCTCTTTCATAAGCCATCCATCCTCATGATACCTTCAGACTATTGTCAGGCCTTGGGTGTCCCCTCTTTAAATGAATCGCGCAATTTTTTCCGAACATCGGGAGTATCCGGATATCCATGCACTGAGGTACCGTGTTGAACAGCGGCTTTCAGGAGCTCATCATCGGTATCGGCTGAAATAGCAACAGTACACTTAACATCACCAGGATAATCTCTGCAATCTATGTATTTTCTTGACATGATTTTCCCCCTCCTTTTTATTAACTTTTCAAAAACGATTGTTTAAAAAATGCCTAAATCACACTCTAATTGATAATGATTCCCGATGTCATTAGATTAGCACAACATCAGCTTAATAGCAAACCTTATTTTACTTGCTTCAGATAGCAGGCTTTCCTTACGCAGGAGACTGATCCGGATTTATCGAATCTCAAGTTCAAACCCGATTCAATGAATTACAAAGACTCCGTGGTCTTGATTTTCAGTATGATTACAACAGGCAATACGAGGGCTGCAATCAGAATCAGCCTCATAATAAAAGTATTCAGAGAAATAAAAGATGTCCCCCCTACTACAAAAACAGAGATGAGGGCATAGACCTTGGTCTTCCGGGTCATACTCCTCGTTTCCTGCCACTGTTTGATAAGGGGACCGAAGGTTTTATTCCTCAATAACCAGTCATGAAGTTTTTTTGAAGATTTTGCAAAACAAGCAGCGGCCAGCAGAAGGAAAGGAGTCGTCGGCAACAACGGAAGGACTATTCCGAGGACCGCCAGCCCTATGCAGATAAATCCTAAAGCGATGAGTAAAGGTTTATACATTGCACTCTAACCCTTATGCCCGATATTAGAGAAGCTTCAACAGTCGAGAGCACACCTGTGCCAGTGGTATTATCAAAATAATATTTGAGCGATAAATTCATCCTCTGCCTCCATTCAATGAAGTGATTTGATGGAACTGAATGAGAACTGTCAGGATTGAACATTCATAGCCTGCTTATTATATTTTAACGCAATTGCTTCTGGTCTTCAAGGGCAGAGCTGCCATTTAGGAACATCTTGCCTCACAAAAATTTTCTCAGGAATTTCAGGAAAGGGTTGCGCTGTAGTTTGTCAATATAACAGAGTTTAGCCGCCTGCTTGACTACGTCTGTAAATGTCGGGTAGATGTGTATGACCGAATACAGCTTATAAAATGGGATGCCGAGGGACCTTGCAATTTGTGTCTCATGGATCAGCTCCCCTGCCCTGGCCCCCAGAATATGAGCGCCGATGAGTCTCCCTTTGGAATCGCATATAAATTTTCCTAAACCTGTCTCTGAGACATCGGTCTTTCCCCTGTCTATGTGGCTGTATTCATGCTTATATATACTGATCCGGTCCCCATAGCTCTTCCTTGCCTCCTCCTCTGTTAAACCGGCATGGGCAATTTCAGGATTAGTAAATGTTGCCCATGCAGCATTCTTATAATCAACCTTCTTTTTAAAAGGCAAGATTGCATTGATTATGGCTATTTTGGCCTGATATTCTGCCATATGACTGAAGCGGTAAGGGCCTGCAACATCACCGCATGCATAGATGTTCGGGGCAGTCGTCTGAAGCGTATTGGTGGTCTTTATACCCTTCAGGGAATATTCTACTCCGGCACGTTCAAGTTGAAGTCCTTCAACATTGGCCTTTCTGCCAACAGAGACAAGGAGAGCTTCTGCATTGACGTTTTGCACCTGGTCATTACTGTTCTGAATACTCATTGATATCCTGCCGTCTTTCAGGGTAACCTTCACGGGCTTGTATCCTGTGATCAGCTTCACCCCCTCTTCTGTCATTTTTGCAGAGAGGATATCCACCAACTCCACATCCTCCTTATTAAGGATACGCTCATATTTGTGGATAACAGAGACATCCACTCCAAGCAGGTTAAAGGCAGACCCCAGTTCTGCCCCGATTGGGCCGCCGCCAAGAATAATCATGGATGAAGGAAGCCTTTCCATGTTAAAGATGTTTTGATTTGTAAAAACCGGGACCGTGTCAATCCCATCTATGAGAGGGACCAGTGGAGAAGAGCCCGTTGAGATAATCATTTTATTTGCCGACATCTTCTTCCCGTTTAAAAGTATCTGATGATTATCTATAAATGTTGGCGCCCCGAAGAGGACGTCTATCCCCTGTTTTTGAAATACCTCCGGGCGATGACCATCATATACCCGTTGTACAACTGAACGGACATGGGACATGACTTGCTCTGTATTAATTTCCAGTAGCGAATTGATTGCCAATCCATATTGGCCGGCATTCATTATCTTATGGGCAATCCTGCTTGAATTAATAAGTGCCTTGCTCGGTACGCAGCCATTGAGCGTGCACTCTCCGCCCAATTTATCCTTTTCAATCATGGCAACTTTTTTACCAAGACCTGAGGCAAGCTTTGAAGAGACAAATCCCGCGGCCCCGCCTCCGATGACAATGATGTCATAGTCATATTTTTTCATGGAAGATTCCTGGAGTAATGATATCGCAGCCAGTGTCAGAAGCGTCCGATAACGCCCTCGTATAGAAAATCAACGCTCTGCGATATACAGTGGACTATAACATGAAGGACCCTGCACATCAATAAGCGTTGAAGACAGGTGCCTGATGTGATACGCTGTCGTTGCTCCAGCTCTATGAGATCAGTAAAAAGGACTTATGTATTTCGTTTATCTTCTACAATGCAGTGATGGCACAATCTATACAGGAATAACGACTGATGTTGAACGAAGATTTCAGGAACACATGAATGGCAAAGGCGGGCATTATACGAGCTCAAGAAAAGTTGTTAAGCTGCTTTATACAGAGAAACAGAAAGACAGGAGCCATGCCCTCAGACGTGAATCCGAAATAAAGGGATGGCGGCGAAAGAAGAAGCTTGATTTGATACGAGGCTAATGCATTAAATTTGTATTTTTTTTAAAATCCTATATAATGATCTGTGTCTTTGCATTTCTGGCTGACTGATTCGTGATAGAAGTTAAAAATCAATCTAAAATAATTACTAATCGGAGGTATGTATGAATATTCAGAATGAAATAGAAAAGGTGGCCTATAGTCTCTGGGAAAAGAGTGGAAGAATGCCGGGCAGAGAGGTTGAGCACTGGGTCGAGGCAGAGCGGATTGTGATGCTAAGATTTGAAGAATTGAGCAAACCAAAGAAAGCATCAAAGAAAGCAGACACATTTGAGAAATTGCCGTTGGAACTAAAAAAGGCATCTGCGAAAGTAACGAAAAAGGAGTCCACTTTAAAACAGGCGACAGCAAAGAAGACTGTAAAGAAGGCCGAACCCGTAAAAGAAGCAAGGAAGACAAAATAATTCCAATTGGCATCAATTATATTTTCCTGCGGCGGCAACTGGATATGTTACAGCTTGTTTCTTGAGGTTTTTCTGTTCACTATTGACATCAGAGCAACATTGCTGCATCAGAATTGCTTCTTCCCGCTGACCACTTCAGTGACAACCTGAAGGAGTATGGTTTTTCTCTCAGCTCTGTGCTCACATTGTCAGAACGGTTCAATTACCGGGATTGAACTAAAGAAGACACCATTCTCTCCGGATATCTTACCTACTAACATATCTCAGGAATTCAAAGAACATTTGATCAGAGATTTTCAAGGCATAGATATGACCAATGTTAGATTTTTACATAAAACAGATAGTAAAGATATTGTGTCATTTGATATTTCAGACGAATCCGGAGGCACTCAAAAGCTTTTTGCTTTTGCAGGTCCTTTGATGGATGTCCTCGCAAAGGGCCGCATCCTTCTTGTTGATGAACTGGATACGAGCCTGCATCCCCTTATGGTCCGCTTCCTCATTAGCCTGATCCATAATCCTGAAGTTAACAGGAACAATGCACAGTTGGTATTTACAACACATGACACCTCTGTCCTTGATACAGATATCTTCCGTCGTGACCCGGCTTTACCCATTGACTGAG